>NZ_JAQMUH010000011.1:0-21632 GCF_028331025.1 Anabaenopsis arnoldii
CCGACCACCGTCAACCGTCAACGGTATGGCTAACGCCACGCTATCGCTATCGACTCCGCTCACCGACCACCGTCAACCGTCAACGGTATGGCTAACGCCACGCTATCGCTATCGACTCCGCTCACCGACCACCGTCAACCGTCAACCGTCAACCATCATCAAATAAAAAACCATGTCAAATCTACTCAACATTACTATTACCCCCCATCGGGAATTTCTACCAGCAGAACAAGCAGGACAAAAACTATTTGTGATGCTGAAACTGCGACCCACAAAAGAAGTAGCTGCAACCCGTCCCCCCACAGCTTTTACTTTCGTGATTGATACCAGTGGCTCAATGTATGAAATTGTCGCTGGGGAGACCAGACCCACGGGTAAAAGCTATGTCATGGATGGCAAAGAATATACACAGGTCACCGGGGGGAAAACAAAAATAGATATTGTCATTGAATCCTTGTCAGCCCTAGTCAATTCTGGTAGATTGGGGGCAAGCGATCGCATTAGTATAGTACAATTTGATGACTCAGCCTCTCAAATCATTGGCTTAACCAGCGCCACGGAAATCAGCAACTTAGAAACCGCCATCAGCAAACTACGCACCTTTTCCGGTGGGACACGCATGGGTTTAGGGTTAAGTCGCGCCCTAGATGTCTTGAAAGGTCAAGAAATGTCCGTACGGCGCGCTCTAGTATTTACCGACGGTCAAACCTTTGACGATGATCAATGTCGTAACATAGCCTCAGATTTTGCCACCCATAACATCCCCATCACCGCTCTGGGTGTGGGGGAAGAATTTAACGAAGACCTACTTACCCACCTGAGCGACTCCACCGGGGGGAGCTTATTTTATGTGGTTCCCGGTAACGCCATTGGTACGCAAGTTTCCATCTTAGACCTACCCAACCAAATCATAGAACAATACACACTTGCCCAGCAGGAAGTAATCACCAACCTGGCCTTAACAGTGAAACCCGTTAAGGGGGTAGAATTGTGTCGTATTATTCGCGCCTATCCCACCCAGGCGGAATTTCCCTTAGATCAAGACCCCCACCCCATAGGAAACGCCGCAGCCAACGACGAAACCATTTTTATTTTAGAATTTAGCATGGATAGTCGCCCCCCATCCCGGGCGCGCCTTGCTCAAATTGGCTTAACCTACGAAGTCCCCGGTCAAAAAATCCGCAGTGAACTACCCCCCCAAAATGTAGTAGTGCAATTTGTCGCCGGTCAAGGGGGCGCAGCACAAGTTGACCAAGAAGTGATGGGTTACTTACAACAGTGTAATATTTCCCAAATGATTAACCAAGCCATAACAATCGCCGATAAAGACCCCGGAAAAGCCCAACAACTCCTAGAAAACGCGCGCACGATGACAGTCAAGCTTGGTAACCAAGCCATGACCGAATCCCTCAACGGCGCTCAACAAGAATTACGCAAAACTCAGAAGATATCCGCCGGAACCACTAAAACCATGAAACTAGGGGCTAAAGGTAAAACTGTGAAAATGGGTGACGACATTAACGAGCAGATATCACAGGACAAAATACGTCAAATGACTGGAACCTAAACCCCTAAGTTGACGGTTGACGGTGGTCGGTGAGCGGAGTCGAACCGTTGACGGTTGATGGTTGACGGTTGACGGTTGACGGTTGACTGTTTTAAAAGCACTGATCACATATCTTTTTGAATACAAGGACACACAAAATTATGATTACCTGCGCCGCTTGTGGACACGACCAGAACCCACCTAACTCTGAATTTTGCGTTGTTTGTGGTTCTGAACTGCAAACCGCAACCCAAGCTATGAACGATTTAGATCGCATTAGACAAGAATTATTAAAACCCATACCAGAACCATTCATACCCACACCCACACCCACACCCACACCCATACCTGCACCCATACCCACACCCACACCCCAAACCTCCCCCAGTGCGATCGCCAAATTAATTCCTAAACAAAGCGGTTCCCCGGTTCCAGAATTTACCTTAGATGGTAATGCGATCGTGGGAGTCTTTGACCCCGATATGGGACCAGTAGATATTGACCTAGAAGCCTTTATGGGTGGTGAAACGGTTTCTCGCAACCATGGGGAAATATACCAAAGTAACGGTACTTGGTTGATCAAAGACCTAGGGTCTACCAACGGTATATTTATCAAACCCGTGGGACAAACTCGCTTCGGCGCTAGAATCACCACCCCAGAAACCCTTAACCCCGGTGATGAAATTGCTTTTGGTAAGGTTCGGCTTGTCTTCCAAAATCTTTAATTAGTTTAATTACCATGCTTACTTACCATGTCTTCACCCACCATTGATACCAGCAATAGTTTAGTCATTCAGACCCATAGTAAATTGACCATTGGTGATATCCCGGTAGAGATTATATCATATTTGGGTCAAACCGCCGATGTTTATTACTTCCAGGTGAATATTTTACCCCCAGATGATAGTACCACCCCATGTGAACCTATGAAATTAGGTTTACTGCGGGTGGGGTCTTTAGACAGTGGACTGAGCCGAGAATTGCAACTTAGAGAAATCCTAGGGGACTATAAACTAATTGCACAGTTACTCGCCCACAGTCAAGCTGCATCTGTAACTATTAACCTAGAGACAACTCCCCCCCCACCCCAGGAAACAGACACTGTTGATGAGGGGAGTCTGATCACAGATACTCAAGAACTAGAAGGGGAGTCACCAGCAGAAACTACCTCATCTAATTATTTAGAAGAAGAATATTACCCCGAAGTAGAAATTACCTCATCTACCGAGAAAATTCTGCTCCTCACTGATTTTCCCGATCAAAGTCAAACCATAGAAACTTGGTTAACAGCAGAACATACCCTAGAAGAGTCTTTGTTTCTCACTACCCAGGTCTGTCAATTTTTCCGCTATATACATCAAAGAAACTGGTGTTTGATTTCCCTTCTCCCCCCATGGGTGCAAATGGGAACCCCTATCAAGTTTTTTGATTTAACCACAGCTTACCCCCTGGGTGTAACCCTCCCATCAGGATTATTAGGAGATTATTTAGCCCCGGAACTGGGTTATAGTCAAAATCCCATTCAGGAATCTATGAGTACCTATACTGTGGGGGCATTGTTATATCATATCATCCATCAACACCCTTTGCCTCAAGAACTATCCCTTGAGTTCCAAATCAAACCCATCCCCCAAATTTACCAAATCCTCAAAATTTCTCTGGCTCCCGTTGCAGAGCAAAGATTTAACCTATCTCAACTCCTCAACGTATTAGTAGAAACTCGTAAATCATATAGCACAATTAAAACTCAATGGCAGGTGGCTACTGGTTCCACCGTGGGACTTTCTCCCCATCGCTTACACAATGAAGATAACTATGGAGTCAGACAAGAACAACTCAGCAATTCTCAAACCATGATTTTAGCAGTTGTGGCTGATGGTATGGGGGGAATGTCTCACGGAGAATTAGCTAGTAAAATAGCTGTGGAAATTCCCCTACAAACCGCCATCCCTCCTGAATGTAAAACCCTAGAACAATATCAGCAATGGTTAACTTCACTGTTCCACACAGCTAATGAAGCTATTAATGACCAAGTTAAGGATGGTGGAACCACTCTGAGCATGATTTTGGCGATCGCCCAACAATTAATCATCGCCCATGTGGGAGACAGTCGCATTTATCTGTTACGCCAAGGAGAAATTCGCCAATTAAGCGAAGACCATTCACTAGTTGCCATGTTAGTAGCTAGTGGTCAAATCACACTAGAAGAAAGTATAGACCATCCCGATCGCAACGTTTTAATTAAATCCATAGGTTCCAAATCCAGATTAAGTGATGGTTACGTCCAAGACCTCCGACGCACCACCCCGGAATTATCCCTCACCCTAGAGGATGCAGATATTATCATCCTCTGCTCTGACGGAGTATGGGATTTAGTCCCCCCCTCAGACCTTGCAGATATCTTTAATAATTGTCATCACCCGGACTTAGATTTACAACTAGCTGTTGACAAGACTATTACACAAGTATTACAAAAAGGCGCATCAGATAACGCCACCCTTGTGGCTTTAAAGTGTACCATCCAAAAAAACGTAGCCAGTGGTTAAACCACTGGTAGTCAAACCGCTGTCTACTAACCTTGACTTACCACCCCAATGACTATTCAGTGTCCTACCTGCTTGACAGAAAACCCAGACAATGCTACAATCTGCATTGCTTGTGGTTTTCCCCTCACTCCCACCCAAACATCATCAATATACCACCTACCTAGTGGTACCATCCTAGGACAGGGAAAATATCAAATTGAAAAACTCTTAGGAGAAGGTGGTTTTGGGATTACCTATCAAGGGGTTTACCTGCAAAACTCCGCCAAGGTAGCCATTAAAGAACTGTGGCCAGAAAAAGCCGCCAGAACAGGTAATACAGTCTGCTGGCCCCATTCTATCACCCCAGCAGAACGCCAAAAACAACTAGACAGCTTTCAAACCGAAGCCAGTTATTTATCACGATGCTCTCATAGAAACATTGTCAAAATCTATGATTGGTTCCAGGAGAACAATACAGTTTACCTAGTGATGGAATTTGTCGCTGGTAAAACACTATATCAAATGTTCCAAGAACAAGGTAAACTACCAGAAAATCAAATCACAGATTATTTTATTCAAATAGCCGAAGCCCTGAAGGTAGTACATCAAAACCAACTATTACATAGAGATATTAAACCAGATAATATCCTCATTGACCAGCAAAACAGAGCCGTCTTAATTGACTTTGGCGCTACTAAAGAATTTATCGCCGGACAAACCCGGGAAATGAGCGTCACCCTATCCCAGGGTTATGCTCCCCTAGAACAGTATAGCTACCGCAGTCAACGTTGGCCAGCCACAGATTTCTACGCCTTGTGTGCGTCCATGTATGAGTTATTAACTGCTCAATTACCCGCACCCGCTCCCGAAAGAGCTAGCGCAGATACACTCATCCCCCCCCGTCAACTTTCCCCCCATCTGAGTCCCTTAATCGAAAAAGTGATTTTAACCGGGATGCAATTTAGAGTTGAAGACCGGTTTCAAACAGCAGATGAATTAATCGACGCTTTAAATGGGAGGTTTGTTTCACCTAGCCAAAAACGCGCCCGGGAATTACTAGCAAAGGGGGAGTTAACAGCAGCTGTACAAGCATATGAAAAATATCTCAAAACTGAACCCAACCATGGTGAATCAGCAGTTGAACTCGCATTAGTACAATGCTATCTCAACGACAATCAAGCCAAAATTGCCGCCGAAAAAGCCATACAATTACAACCACAAGATGGTAGAGGTTATGGGGTTTTAGGTCTGGTGAGTTGTCGTCAGTCTAAATGGTCAGAAGCCATTAAATATTTACAACAAGCAGCCAAACTCAGCCCCCAGGAAGCGTGGATACAGGCTAATCTAGGTTGGTGCTTAGGTAAGTGTGGTGATTGGTCTCAAGCAGAAATAGCTGTGAATAGAGCGTTACAGTTAGCCCCTGACTCTACTTTTGCTTTAGGACTCCAAGCTTGGATTGCAGTTAATCAACAGGAGTGGAAAGCAGGAGTAAAGGCTGCTACCCAAGCAATTTTTAAATCTAATTTACAGTCTAATTTACAGTCTCACAGCACCCCATCTAGTGATAGTCAACTATTACAACAGTGGGTATATCCTTATTTGATTATCTCCCTAGACCACGCCACTGTTACCCAGCAAGCCAGGGATGTAGAACGACGGATACAAGAATTTATTACTCAAGTCCCTGATAGTGCTTTCGCCCTAGGGTTTCAAGGTTGGAAACAAGCCCTACAGGGGTTATGGTCTCCAGCACTATCTGATTTTACACCAGCTAGCAGTAAATCACAAGTCCCCAGTTGGGTGTTAATTAATTACGCCATTACCCAGGAAAATCTGCATAATTGCGCCGATGCTATCCGAATTTACGAAACTCACCAGCACAAGTTCCCTGGTGATGCCTTTGTTTTATTCCGGTTAGGTACATTACATGGTAAACTAAATGAATGGAACAAAGCCCGCCTTTATCTACAACAAGCAATTCAAATTAAACCTGATTATCCCCAAGCTCATCATAACCTAGGCTGGGTTTTACTTAACATTCGCGCCCAAGATAATCAAGTAGAACACTTCCGGGAAATGTTGTCAGCTTATCGTCAAGCTGTTCAACTCTATACACAACAGCAGCAACATTCATTAGCTGCAGATATTCAACAGGCCTTTCAACTGATTGGGATGAATGTTTGAGTGATTAAGTTTCCCCACGGGAAACTTAATCAAGTTCTTGTTTTGGCGATATCCTCAATCAACCGGTTCTTGTGTTTCCATGTGTTGCTTTTGCGATCGCAGGTGAGAAGCTGATGCGAGTAGTTCCTCGACAACATCCCAAGCTGCGGCACATTCCCGCGAAGAATCACCCTTACTTGCACAAATGCGTCTAGCTTCTTCCCGTGCAACTTCTATTTCATCTTCAATAAAAATGGGTTTGGGATTATCAAATAAATCACTTTTTCTGAGAATATCAGTAATAGAGATAATTCCCAACAACTTACCCTTAATTACCGGAGCGCGACGAATCCGCGTATTAGCAAACAACCGAGCCACATATTCCACCCCTAGCTCAGGATTGACCACAATACAAGGCTTAGTCATAATCTGATAAACCCGGATCTGTTTCGGGTCTTGACCGTAAGCCGCAACTTTATAAATAATATCAGTTTCAGTCACCATCCCATAGGGGTCATTTTCCGTGCGCGGTTCCACAATCAAAGCACGTAACCCTTTATACTTCATCAAATCCACTGCATCAGCAACAGTAGCAGAACCACTAATTGTTACCACATCCGTGGTCATGATGTCTTCAGCTTTCATCATATGTTGACAACTCCCTGTTAATATTTAGGTTGAACAATCTTGATTAATCTTCGTAGATTCTCGCCTCAGGAGCATTGGGAAATTCTTCGCAGTACATAGCAAAATTGCTTTTGGGATTCTCCACAAAGTCACTTTTTCTGAGAATATCAGTAATAGAGATAATTCCCAACAACTTACCCTTAATTACCGGAGCGCGACGAACCCGCGTATTAGCAAACAACCGAGCCACATATTCCACCCCTAGCTCAGGATTAACCACAATACAAGGCTTAGTCATAATCTCATAAACTCGCACCTGTTTAGGATCATTACCGTAAGCACCCACTTTATAGACAATATCCGTTTCAGTCACCATCCCATAGGGGTCATTTTCCGTGCGCGGTTCCACAATCAAAGCACGTAACCCTTTATACTTCATCAAATCCACTGCATCAGCAACAGTTGCAGAACCACTAATTGTTACCACATCCGTGGTCATGATTTCTTCTGCTTTCATCATCGCTAAATTTCCCCCATCAATGAGTATGAATTTATGCTTTACCTAGGACATCCCCATATTTACACTGATGTGCATGGATAAATCCCTCAAAAATGTTTAAAGTATCTTTTCTACAGCTGCGGTAAATTTTTCATAGCCCACTACCCCGACAATGGTTTCTGATGGCTGACCATCCTTAAAAAATATCACTGTCGGTAGACTACGGATACCCAGTTTTTCAGCCATACCGGGGTTATCCCCCACATCTAATTTCACTATCTTGGCTCTGTCTTGGTATTCCTGGGCCAGTTTATCCATAAAATGGCTCACCATCTTACACGGACCGCACCAAGTCGCAGTGCAATCTAACACCACCAATGGGTTATTGCTTAAACAGGTATCAAATTCTGTTTCTTGAATATATTCAACTGTAGTTGTCACGTGAACCTCTTTGTTATTGCTAATACTTGATTCTCTCCCCAACTACCATCAACGCTCAGTATTTGTGCGGGCAATGGTAAAGGATATGATAGAATCATAATGAGCGAAGTTTTCCCTTGATGTCAAGGTTTCAAAATTACTACAGCCCTTGTGCCATATAAGTTTTAGTAATTTGATTTTTCGAGGATTACGCATACAATACCCTACCTTTTCCTTGGTATGAACATAATTTAAGGTGTAGATTCCTGTCCCCCTGGGAATTTGGGATTTATAGTCAAAAATCCCACCTAATGCACAAACAACTCTGTTTACCTCTAAATAACTTCAGGACAACCACCTAACTAACCCTGTTGTTGCAATCTTCCCATTTCCAACCGCTCACTGATTAGTAAAGAATTACCTCAAAAATCCCACTGATTGATTAGCATCTGTCATAACTTGAGATACTATGTCATCAGAGGTGATTTCATTTGTAAAACCAATGACTGCTGAACAATCAAAAGACTATTACCTATGGCACAAGCTAGAACAGGCCCGGAGCGCGAAAGCTGCTCGCGGTGGCTATGCTGGCTATGGTTCTCCCGCTTTTGGTCAACAATCAGTACATGGCGAATTAGTAGACAATCCCGCCGAACAACAGATTATTGACTTAATTCGCCGCCATCACAAGTCAGGAAAATCCCTTCCACAAATTGCTACCTGGTTAAACCAGCAAGGATATACAACCAAGCGAGGTAGTCAGTGGCGACCTGTGTCAGTTAAAAGGGTTTTAGACAGGCTTTATGGTAAAACTCCCAGAATTTCCGGTATGGACGCAACCTAATGGCAAGATTCCCTCCATTAACCCCTTTTTCACTCACCTTATTTTAAGACATTATATTTACCTCTTTATAACTCAAAGCCTTAGCATCTAATACCTTGAGCAACTTTACCCTTTACATCCCTCGGATTATATCTCAATTGTCCCATGTGTAATATATGTCTGACGAATATCTTTACAAAAATTCATAAATTAACATCAACTCTAAAGTATGCTTGATGACCCATTGATTGGCGTTCCCAGTGTAGAAGATGCCATAGATCGGCAGCCACTAGTTGTCACCCCGGATACATCTCTAACTGACGTGATTAATTTAATGAGTCGAACCCGAGGTAATACCTGCTCATTGCCTGAATATGATTCAGCAATTGGTGATTATTCCCTGCTTGGGGTTCGTTCAAGTAGTGTTTTAGTCATGGATGGTGGGCATTTATTAGGTATTTTTACAGAGCGAGATATTGTCAGACTCACCGCAGCAGGTGAGGACTTTGCTAAGGTAAAAATATCCCAAGTCATGGTACATCCGGTAATTACCCTTTCTCATACTGCATTCCAGGATATATTTGCCGCCCTATTTTTATTTCGGCGGTATCGGATTCGTCACTTAGTCATCGTAGATGACAACCAACAACTAGTAGGAATCGTTTCCCCAGAAAGTCTCAGACAGGTCTTACGTCCCACCAACTTGCTGAAAATGCGGCGGGTATCAGAAGTCATGACCACTAGAGTGATTCATGCACCACCCACAAGCTCAGTACTTACCCTAGCACAGATGATGGCACAACATCAAGTTAGTTGCATTGTCATCACTAACACCGATTCCTGGAATGATATTCTCTACACCTTTCAACCCGTGGGTATTGTCACAGAAAGGGATATCGTGCAATTTCAAGCATTAGGATTAAATTTGGCGAAAATTTCCGCACAAACAGTCATGAGTACACCCTTATTCTTACTCAGTCCCGAAGATTCCCTGTGGTCTGCCCATCAACAAATGCAACGCCGGCGAGTACAGCGATTAGTTGTATCCTGGGATTGGGGCGCAAAGTTAGGTATAGTTACTCAAACCAGCTTATTACGTATATTTGACCCCCTAGAGATGCATGGAGTCATAGAAACACTGCAACAAACAGTATCCCAACTAGAAGCAGAAAAAGCCCAATATCTCACCCACCAAACCCAAACTAATTACACACCAGTACCTCTACCCCCATCTGACCACAGCAACACGAAAGAAAACATCATTCCTTACGACAACTTAGATACCTTGATTTCTAATGTGCAAAGTCGCATAGAATACTTACTCAATCACCCTAATTTATCCCCAGAATTACAGCAACAGTATTTAAGCTCCACCACCACGGAAATTAAAACAATCCGCCATTGGTTGCGTGCTGGAATTTCTGAGTAGAATCCTTTATTGTTATTAACCTCAACCCTGAATTACCAGGTATTTACACAGGTTTATGACTCTGCCAAAATACAATATTCACTATCATTTAATTAATCACCCCCACACACCAGTTATGCTATTTTTGCATGGCTTTATTGGCAATCTTGATGAATTTGATCCAGTGATTACATTACTGGGTGAGGAATTTTCCTATTTAACACTTGACTTACCTGGACATGGCAAAACTCAAGTATGGGGAGGGGATGAATACTATACAATGGAAAATGTCGCCCAGGGGGTGATTAACTTACTAGACCAGTTAAACATTCAACAGTGCTACTTGGTCGGTTACTCTATGGGTGGAAGATTAGCCTTATATCTAACGCTACATTTTCCCCACCGTTTTACTAAAGTCATCTTAGAATCTGCATCCCCTGGTTTAGCAACAGCAACAGAACAATTAACCAGAGTTAAAACCGATGGTCAAATCGCCAGAAAGTTAGTTAGAACTACTACCAAACACGAGTTTACTAACTTCTTACTCCATTGGTATAGTCAACCCATCTTTGGAAGACTCAAAGAGCATCCACAATTTACCACCATGGTAGAAAGTCGGTTGCAAAATCACCCAGTGGAACTAGCCAAGTCATTGCAATTTATGGGAACTGGAAAGCAACCCTCATTATGGCATAAACTCCCAGAAAACACCATACCTTTACTGTTATTAACCGGGGAATATGACCATAAATTTAGAGATATTCATACACAAATGGCGCAAAAATGTTCAGCCCAGGTAAGAGTTATTGCTGATGCTGGCCATAATACTCACTTAGAAAATACTCCAGAATTTGTCAAAACTATCCGCAACTTTATATAGTCATCCTATTTGAGTTGAGAAATTATCAGTGAGGAAAGGGAACAGGGAATAGGGAACAGAAATTGTTCAGAAATCAAATAGGAGTCCTATATAATTAAACCTATAAAATCCTCAAACAAAATCACCGCAGGGGACTGGTAGTTATAAATGCTGGTTGATTAGCGGCCCTTAATTCTTCCTGTAACATTTTTTGATAAATTTGGGGCAAAGACCTACTAATTGAATTAGTTTCTATACCATATCCCAAACTTGTCCAGGTGGGAGATAGTCGCCGCAAAACATCGTGAATTTTTCCTTGTCGTAACAGTTGAGGAATATCAGTTCTCCAAACTCTGGAATCCTTCAACCAACGGTAAACCACTATATCTTGATACTCCGGTGCAAAACTATAAGTAGACCAAAACATGGCTCCGGGAGGTTGGGGATGATAGCGAGGGGCGATTTCAAACCAAGTCTTATTGATAATTTGATACCTACCCGCCGCAGTAGAGCAGTTATTTTTATTCGGTCCGCTGACGATTCTAACGCATATTTCTGGATGGCGACTGAGGTCATTGACCTGCTGACCACCATATAACAGAGAATAGGGACGGTTACCACTAGCTTCACTAGCGGAGATGGTGCGCATCAAAGCACGGATGTAAGGATCACCCCCACTCATGACTAAAGGTGGCTGTGGTACCATAAATACCAGATCCCTTGGCGATCGCACCGAGCCATGTATATACCACTGTAACAAATATACAAACCCCAGCAGTGCCGCCATGGGGCCAATCAGATGCTCAACGCCCTTGAGTTTAAAACCTTTGAGTGTCACAATCCTAGAAACTTAGTGAAATTAACTAAACATTAGCAAACAACTCCCCCCAACTTTTTTGGGGAGCCTCTGATTTAGCCACCACCTCAACAATTTTATTCCGGGAAGCAGGCTCAAACAAAGCCTCAACCGCCACCCGCGCCACCTTCTGACGGGGAATACTACCATCAAACAATGTATCAGCACCTTGCATTACCACACCATCAGAATTATCTTCATTTTTCAAACCACCAGGGCGGACAATAGTATAAGTCAAACCACTTTTTTGAATATACTCCTCAGCCTGTTTTTTCCACACCAAAATCAGCCAGAACAAATTTAAAGGGTGAAACAACTGAGAAACACACAAAGAAGACACTAAAACAAAATGCTCAATTCCCTGAGACTTAGCCGCCGCGACCAGATTTTTAGTACCCTCAAAATCCACTCTATAGGGGCCAGTGGGGTCAAAACTCGGTTTAGCACCCGTAGCGCACAGCAAAACCGTACTATCTCCTAAAGCAGCATTCAGGCTTTGTGGTTGTAACACATCACCCTCAACTAACTGTGCCTCACTAGGTAAAATAGCTCTAGCTTTCTCTATATCCCTCACCAAAGCCCGCACAGGAATATTGCGCGCTATGAGTTCTTGGACAATGCGGCGACCTGTTTCGCCTGTTGCTCCGGCTACAAATGCTTTCATCAGTGTTTCTGGGGTTGAATATTTAACTTTAATGCTAACTGCTGGCGCATTTCTTGAAAGGGTTTATCCCATACAGGACAGGTATCCCAATCCCATGTAGCCACAGGGATGAGGTTTGCTTTAGCTAAAGAAGTTAGTAGCAGGTGCTCATCCTCTGGTTCCCGGGAAAAATCGAAGGGGTTACGGTATCCTGTATGAGAAAGATTATAAGATGTCAACTGACCATAATTAATGTGTTTGATCAGTTTTTCACCCTTGCTCAATAACTCCTCTAAAAAAACCAAACTAAAAGGCTCAGAATTTGAGCGCGTTTGTGGTTCTCTTTGTACCCATCTTGCCCAATCAAACCCATAAATAAAATCGTGAACGTAGCGGAAGCGAATTTCTTTATTGATGCCGAATAGCTCAATGAGCAAGACCATCTTATCACCAAAGGATTCTAAAAAAGACATAAAACCCCCATCGGCTACTAAAGCCTGTCTGACCATACTACTAACCATAAAATCAAAATCCCAGAAGATATTTTCTGGGAAGTTTTGCAACTGAGCATAAACTATCAATTTTAAGGTATCCCCCAGGGCTAGAACAAATTCCTCATCTGTGGTCATGGTAGTAATTAAGTTTCCCAGTTCTACAAAACTAGTAATGAAAGTTTTGTCGGGGTTGAGAGTTAATGGATTAACACACTGTTGCGCTAAAATCTCATCTAGGCATTGAAAAGGGTGATTTCCCTTCAGGTCATGGTTCATAAAGACACAAGGGGAGATGGGGACAGAGTTACTAGGTCCAGTTCCTAGCTGGAAATATGGACGACTAATTCTCTGGTATGACTACGCTGACGATGCTCCCAAATATAAATACCTTGCCAAGTTCCCAGGACTAAATGACCGCCATTGATGGGAATTTGTTCACAAGTATGGGTCAGTGCAGTGCGGATATGTGCTGGCATATCGTCCGCACCTTCAGCATCGTGAATATACTTACCCGACTCAGGCACAAGTTTAGCCATAAAGTTGGCTAAATCTACCAAAACATCCGGGTCGGCATTTTCTTGTATCACTAAACTAGCGGAAGTGTGACGCAAAAACAAGGTACAAAGTCCAGTTTCCACCCCTGATTCTGTAACTATAGCCGCAATTTTGGCGGTGATGTTCTGAAAGTTTTTCCCTGTGGTAGAAATTCTGAGTAGTTTTTGGTAGTGCGGCATCTTGATACTATATTGACTGTTGATTTTATTTTAAGCAAAGGTGAGTGTACCTTGAGGTGCCTTTGATGTTAAAATGCTTTCAATAATTAGTTTCCTCTCAGCGCCTTTGGTGACTGAGTTTACCTATATCAGGTATTTATATGAATTTATTCATGCAAACGGCCGCGGAAGCAGTAGCCGGGGGGTCTCATTTTCCCTTAGCCTTTACCTTAGTGTATGTGGTTGGTTTTATTGCTGCTGTCACCATTGGTTCTATAGCTTGGTATAACTCCAAACGTCCGCCGGGTTGGGAAAGCAAAGATCGCCCCGACTTTGTACCTAAAGTAGAACCAGAAGAAACTCCAGGTTCGGGTAAACCGAAGTCTTAAGTATTACTTCTGCATGGGGATGGCTAGACGCGAAGAATCGCGTCTGCTCAACTCAAAGCTTTAGTTCTGCACCTCCACCCAGCGACGATAAAGCTTTTGAATTTGTTTGAGCAACTCTCTATAGTCTGCTTCAGTGCATTGATTTAGCTTTCTTGACTCGTTTTTTGTCAGCAGCCATACTTCTTCTACACCTACTTCATCATCACTATAAATTAATTCACTAATGGCCGAAATCAGATTTTGGTAACCTTTTGGGCTAGGGCGATCGCCTAAATATTCTCGCAACCACCTAGAATATTCTTGCGGTTGCACAGGAACTAACTTATACAGCCAAGGTTTAATTTCCGGATCACCTGCTAACCCTTTTACTTGAGCTATCTCGCGCAGATATTGCCGTTCTTCGGGTTCTATTTTACCATCAATCCAAGCCGCAGCAATTAGGATTTTCACTAACTTTTTGACATGGGAATCAGTAACCATTGCTGCTTCCTCCGCTAGGTTGGTAGCTTTCAAGAAAATAGTACAATCCCAAACTGTATTCATTGGTAATTGTTGGTTTTTCTTAATCGCACCATGAAAAAGCCATCCATGTTTTGTCGGTGAGGCCAAACCTTCAGCCAACCTTGGGGTGTGGAATACCTAGCCTCATACGAGTCAACCCCGGGGGGCTGAATTTCCCAATCGGGATGGTCAGTTAAAAACCTAGAAATCACCCCTTCATTTTCCGCCGGATGCAGTGTACAAGTGGCATAAACTAGTACACCCCCAGGCTTGACAAATTTAGATGTCTGTGCTATGAGTTCTGTTTGCAACCTCGATAGTTCCTGGACAGATTCAGGTGTTTGTCGCCAACGTGCATCGGCGTGGCGGTGTAGGGTTCCCAAACCAGAACAGGGTGCATCTAGTAAGACGCGATCGCCCCGAGAATTAAACTGGGGTAAATGACGACTATCACCAGTACAAATACGGATAGATTGTAAATGTAACCGTTGGGCATTTTCCCTGAGTTTACGCAGACGGGAAGCAGTGCGATCGCACCCCCAAACTTCGCCATCATCCGCCATTAATTCAGCAATATGGGTTGTTTTCCCCCCCGGTGCGGCACAAGCATCAATCACCACCTCACCTGCTTGAGGGTTGAGAACATAACCCACAAGTTGAGCGCTAGCATCTTGCACAGACCACCAACCCTCACTAAAACCCGGCAGATTTTGGATAGCGCCAGTACTCCCAACTAATCGTAAAGCCTGCGGTAAATCCCGAACCCGGCGAGTTAAAATCCCAACTGAAGCCAAAGCCCCCTCAACTTCCTCAATAGCAGCCCGTAGGGGATTAACCCGTAAATCAATTGTCGGTGTTTGGTTCATCCAGTCACAAAGTTGTTCTGTTTGCGCCAAACCCAATTCATCTAACCAAACCTGAATAATCCAATCGGGAAAGCTGTATAAAATACCCAAACGTTCCACAGGATTTTCAGGTAACTTCAAAGGCTCCGGTAACCTCTCCCCTAGACGAATATACTGGCGCAACAGACCATTCACAAAACCCGTCAGACCAGAAAAACCATTTTCCTTAGCCAACTGTACAGTAGTATTCACAGCCGCCGAAGCCGGGATACGCTCTTGATAACGCAATTGGTATAAACCCAGATGTATGATAGTGCGCAGGTCTTGGGGTTGTTGATGAGATTTTTTAGTAGCCAGTTGGTCAATGAGGGTATCAAGAGTCCGTTGCCTCCTCACACTACCATAGACTAATTCCGTCAGCAAACCGCGATCGTGACTAGGCAAGCTCACCTTTTGCAGCACCCTATTTAAAGCTACATCAGCATAAGCCCCCTTATGAACATCTCGCAAGGCATTAAAAGCTATTTGGCGGGCATTTATCATGAACTAATTTTAACTGTATAATTTATCTACCCCGCCGAGTCATGGAAATTCGAGGTAATTAAGTATATTCTGACAATTATTTTATTGTACTGCGGCACCACAACCAACGCCCAAGCAAAACTCATAACTCGCAAGACTGGGAAGCATTCTCTAAATCCAACTGTGCAAAACTGATTAAAGCTAAATGGGACGGGTTGCGTATCAACTCCTTAGCCAAGAGGAAACCAGAAATTGTCCAAATTTGATATCTTCTGGCTTTCTTACCCACTAAAAGCCCCCGAATACCATCATAATATTCTGGCCATTGATTTTGACTCAGACGTTCTTGAGCAATGTCCCAAGCCCGTTGACTCACATCAGTCCTACCTGTTTTTTGAGCCGCAGCAATCAAAAACCACAATAACACAGGCCAACTACCACCATTATGATATGACCAGGGTATATTTCTGGGGTCACACCCGGTAAAAATTCTGTATTCCTCCTTTTCCACTGCTGGGAAACAGATTTTCATCGGCATTTCTCCGACTAAATCATCCCACTGTTCCTCAATCAGATTCATAATTGCTTGAGATTGCTGTTCACTGGTAAGAGAAGCAAGAATCGCCATCATGTTTCCCAGTGCAAAAAATCGCGTATCTAATTGAGACGGTCCGACATTACCCGCTAAGTAACCACCATGTTTTGGTAACCAAATAGCCAAATTAGCATAGCGAATAGAATCAGGATAAATATTAAATTGATTCACTGCTGACTGTCCGTATTCTTCACCCTTAAAGCGGTAAATCGCATTTAATCGCTTTATATCAATCCAATAGTGACGACGAATATGATCTCTTAATAGAGGTAAGCGATTATCAATACCGATGACAATTTTATTATCTCCAGCACAAATCAGCAACTTCCGCGCACACCGTAAGGCTGCATAAAATAGGGCTTGAATTTCCAAGGGATAACCGTAGATACCCATACGCCGGTAAATCATACAAGCGCCATCGGGAACCAACAGGGTGGGGTACATATCAAATCTGGTCGCCAAGCAAATTTCCATAATCAGCATAATTCCTTGCTGGAATTGAGGCTGCAAGGCAAAACTAATATCTTTGGTAGCCTTGACATAGGCGTGTAATATAACTATCCACCACAGACAAGAATCAACAGGTGTAACTCTAGCGATCGCATGTTCCCCAAAATCCGCTTCCAAATATTCTTGACCATTGTCTGATACAACCTTAAAGCTTGCTGGTATCAAACCTTGTCCGGGTATATAAGCATCCAATTGGTTCTTTTTAGGCTGTAACTTTAAAGTTTCTTCTAAGAAATTACGAACAATATCATATTTACCTTTAATTAAAAAAAGTAAAGCGGAGGGGACGAAATCCCTAATAAAACAATGGTCATGCTCTAAATCTTGTTTTATCTGCTCACAGCTTGTCCGAGTACCCACAGGACGACCTTGGTAGTAAATAATCGACTTATCTAAAATTTCCCAGGCCTGTTTTTCTAAATCATCAACTATTACTAATTTCTCTGTTTCCATTCCGAGAAATACTCCATTTAGATGGTATTTTAGCACCAGATAAAATCTGCTTATTCTCTGCTATAGTTAGAATACTTGTTAATTGAGTGATGAATATATAGACAACTAGTTTTTGTCGATCCACAAGATATCTAGGGCGATATTCAAGCCTAACCCAACATTACCAACTTTTACGATTTAATTTATTGTCCCATAGCCGCAATTTCCAAAATGATCACTCAGAGCAATTTAGAGAAGAGCAAAAGCAAAATGTAACTACAAAGTAGTTACATCGGGCTTTAAACCTTATGTTCATCTTAGACCAATACAACTAATTAACCTCGTGAGATTGACTATCCAGGCATATAAGGTTCTACACTCCCAATTTCAAACTCACAAGCACGAGAAACAGCTTCAGGCGGTAATTCATCAAAACTCACCAATGGTAAATAATTGGGATTATCCATCAGTTCTTTTGCCAATAAAAAACCTGCAATACTCCAAGTTTGATATTTCCTAGCTTGCTTACCAATTAGTCGTCCTTTTTTACCATCATAATATTCTGGCCATTCATCTTCAATCAACCTAGTCTTGGCAATTTCAATAGTCTTTCTAGCTAAACCAGTTTTGTTGGTTTTGACAGCTGCTGCGGCAAACATCCACATTAATACCGGCCAACTACCAGCATTATGATATGACCAAGGGATATTTTTCGGATCACACCCGGTGACAATTCTGTATTCTTCATGCTCTAAGGCCGGGAAACAGATTTTCATAGGCATATCTCCTACTAAATCATCCCATCTTTCCTCAATCAAACTCATAATAGCTTGTGACTGTTCTTCTGTAGCTAAGTCAGAAATAATCGCCATCAAGTTACCCAGGGCAAAAAAACGGGTATCTAACTGAGATGGACCGACATTACCAGCTAAATAACCACCTTTACGGGGTAACCACTTGTCTAATTCGTAATAGGGAAGAGAGTCTACATAGATATTAAATAGATTCACAGCCCCTTTGCCATACTCCTCACTCTTAAAACGATAAATTGCATTGAGGCGATTAATATCTATCCAATAATGCTGGCGAATATGAGCGCACAACAGTGGGAGGCGGTTATCAATTGCTGAGATTATATCTTGATTACCCTGACAAATCAACAGCTCACGAGCTCCACGTAAAGCCCCATAAAATAACACCTGAATTTCCAGAGGATGACCATAAATCCCCATGCGACGGTCAATCATACAAGCACCATCGGGAACTAACAGCGTGGGGTACATATCAAAGCGATTGGCCAAGCAGATTTCCATAATTAACCTAATACCATTTTGGAAATCAGGTTGATAGGCGATGGAATAATCCTTTGTAGCCACTACATAAGCACGCAATAAAATAATCCACCATAGACAAGAATCTACTGGAGTGACTCTAGCGATCGCGTGTTCACCAAAATCAGCTTCTAAATATTCCTCTCCATTGTCGCATACAACTTTAAAGCTAGCTGGAATTAAACCGCGCCCAGGCTTATAAGCATCTAGTTCTCTTTCTTTAGGCTGTAACTTTAATGTTTCTTCCAGGAAATTACGAACAATATCTGTTCTACCTTTAATCAAAAAAATTAACGCCGAAGAGACAAAATCGCGGATAAAACACTGATCATAATTAAGTGCTTCCACAGAAGCATCATAGGCCGCTACAGTTCCCACAGGACGACCTTGATAATAGAGAATTGACTTCTCTAGCGCTCGCCATGCTTGTTCTTCTATATTTTCATCTGTTACTAATTCATTTATTGGCATCACTAGAGTAACTCCATTGAGGGGGTAATTGTTTACTAGATGCACCGTGATGGATTATTTATGCTATTATCTTTAGCATAACAAAAACCATATTTTGAATAGCAACCTGCTTTGAGCAAATAAGTTAGAAATCGTTACTTAAGCTACTAATTGAGCTAGAAATTAAGCCACAATTAGCTTTTCTTTCATTATCTTTTAGGTGAACCGCAGCCAGGTATTTTTTACCTCAAGCAACGTCATAAATCCTAAGAATCGCCATAAAATACATAGTCCCAGGTTGTTCTGTGTTCTGTGTGTCAATCTGGAACCTGGGTTTACCAAACAACAAAGAATTTTCGCTACTATTCCAAGTTGCTTTCAACTATTTACGGTATATTTACTTAATCAAGATTGGGCTTTGAGGCAGTAAATTAGATTATTCCCCTACAACCTCATAATTTATAATGTTTTTTCAGAATATGCAATATAAAAGTTAAACAACTTTAGATGTCAATACTTCTAAGGATGTGTATATTTTACCTAAATTACCAATAATATAGGGAAATTTTGCGAGTAAGGTCTAAGAGGATGTTTGGAAAGTATTAAACAGGTAATTTTTATCTTAGGGAACAGGGAACACACCGAACAGGGAATGGGAAGCAACACCGAATACACAAAAAACAATCAAATCCAGTCCCCTCCCCTGACAAGGGGAGGGTGAGGGTGGGGTCAAACAATAGTCAAACAATACCAGTTCTCTGTTTGGGTTCCTCTTCCACAGACATCTACAAGTTTCTAGCTGGTAGAGCTAGTCCTAAGCTGAGTATTTTATAGACAAAACTATACTTATATTAACAAGGGTTGACATAAGTGAGTTAAGAAAATCGCCCACTTGATATATAATCCTACGATATCAAGTATTGAATTAAGACTATTGCCAAGGCGAAAACCAAGCAATGATAGCGGTAGTCTTTCTTGTAAATCTTATGAGAAATATCGCGTCTGGCTAAGGCGTGCAAGTCTACTAAGGGATAACCGCTCCCATGCTCCCGTTGAAGTAGAAAGTAAAGTCTAGCTTTGTTTAGGTTTTATATAGCAGGTATGGTAATAAAAGCGATTCCTGGATAAAACAAAAAAAAATTATATGACCTCAGTTTCTCCCCATAAAAAGGCCAAAGCCCTGAAACCGACCAGCCGCCGCCCCGCCAAAGAATTGTGTAGCGAGTGCGGACTATGTGATACATATTATATTCATTATGTCAAGGAAGCCTGCGCTTTTATTAATCAACAGATAGAGGGACTCGAAGAACAAACCCATAAGCGATCGCGCGACCTAGATAACGAAACCGAACTCTACTTTGGCGTTCATCAAGACATGATCGCAGCGCAAAAACAGCAGCCCATAGAAGGCGCACAATGGACGGGTATTGTGAGTAGCATTGCCATTGAAATGCTCAATCGCGGCTTAGTAGAAGGCGTTATCTGTGTGCAAAACACCAAAGAAGACCGCTTTCAACCCATGCCCATCATCGCCCGTACACCAGAAGAAATACTGGCAGCCAGGGTAAATAAACCCACATTATCCCCCAACCTTTCGGTTTTAGAACAAATAGAAAAATCGGGGCTGAAAAAGTTATTAGTAATTGGTGTAGGTTGCCAAATTCAAGCCCTCAGAGCCGTAGAAAAACAACTAGGGTTAGAAAAACTGTATGTTTTAGGTACACCCTGTGTAGATAACGTTACCCGCGCCGGACTACAAAAATTCCTAGAAACTACCAGCCGTTCACCAGAGACAGTGGTACATTATGAATTCATGCAAGACTTCCGCATTCACTTCAAACATGAAGACGGATCCATCGAGAAAGTACCATTTTTTGGCTTAAAAACCAATCAACTCAAAGATGTCTTTGCCCCCTCCTGCATGACCTGCTTTGACTACGTTAACTCCCTAGCAGACCTAGTGGTAGGTTACATGGGCGCACCCTTTGGCTGGCAGTGGATTGTCGTTAGAAATGATACAGGTAAACAAATGCTTGACTTAGTGCAAGACCAATTAAACACCCAGCCAGTCACATCCCAAGGGAACCGCAAAGAAGCAGTACAACAAAGTATTCCCGCCTACGACAAGGGGGTAACACTACCCATGTGGGCGGCAAAACTCATGGGTGTGGTAATAGAAAAAATCGGCCCCAAGGGTTTAGAGTATGCGCGTTTTTCTATTGATTCCCATTTTACGCGGAATTATTTGTATGTAAGGCGCAATTATCCAGAGAAATTAGCGGCTCATGTGCCGGAGTTTGCTAAGAAGATTGTAGGACAGTATAAGTTACCAGAGTAAATCTGCTATATAAATCCTAGACAAGTCTAGACATTTATTTCTTACTTCAATGGGAGCATGGGAGCGGTTATCCCTCAGTAAGCTTTCAAGGTTTAGCCAACCTCGATAAGTTAATTGCTGCGTTTAAATCCCTATCCATTGAA
>NZ_JAQMUH010000012.1:0-8019 GCF_028331025.1 Anabaenopsis arnoldii
AAATTTGATTTTGTCTTGAGGATTAAGTTTGTTATGTAATAATACCTGTTGACAAAGTGCTAAACCTTGATTCCAAGCGTGTCTGGCTACTCCTGCGTGTTGCGCCAGTAGTAGTCGTTGTTGCTTGTTAACTTTGAGTTGGGTTTTGAATCCTAGTAGCATACAGTAATTTTACTGCAATTTTGTCACCAAGCCAAAAGATGACAGGAAATTTTGAGCCAATGTGATTATTTATTAGTATTAGTTAATAAAAGATTAACTAATACTAACCCTTTTTCAGTATAGAGTTTTATTCTCATCTTTCCCCTGTGAGTTCCTGGTACTGCCTTCATGTTATGATTATGGCGCTTGGCTTGGTTAATCAGCAATTTTTCTGTTCTAAGTATGGTTCAGTATACTCTCGCTCAAAGTCCAGAAATTATGCTCACTGTTTCTGGAAAAGATTCAGCCAAAGCCCGTGATAAAGCCATGGATCAGCTGATGGAATTAATGGATGCTGGTAAATTACCCACAGAATTGGAGGAGGGGTTTGGCCCTCAACAATTAATTGAGGTGAAGCCACAGACAAATTTTTCTGTCAGTGGTGAGGACAGTATTACAGAAGCTGTTCAGATTTTGAATAATCTCGCCACACTCAAGCTGAAGGTGCAGGAATCACGCGCCGAAGCCCTAGAAATTCGTCACGCTGTTGATGTTTTGTTTTCAGATAATCCGGTAACTGAAGAGGAAATTAATCGCCTCAAGGAAGGTTTTAAAGTCCTAAAAAACTTTGCCCAGGCTAATTTACGCTACCAGGAAGCTAGAGCTAAAGCCGAACACGCGCGGCAAATTTTAGATCAAGCTTTAAAGTCCCCCTAACAATAAATAAAAAAATAAGGAGCAGATTAATCTACTCCTTATTTACTGGGGCGCTAGGATTCGAACCTAGGGATGGCGGGACCAAAACCCGCTGCCTTACCGCTTGGCTACGCCCCAATGATTCACACTATGACAATATAGCAGCCTAACCAGGGGTAATGTCAAGTACCTTGACGAGAAATTTCCGAAAAATTTCCCCCTCTAAATTTTTTTGATTTACCAGTTGCAAATTCAGTTAAATAGGATATAATAGTAAAGTTGAAACCAAGGGCGGGTGGCGAAACTGGTAGACGCACCACACTCAAAATGTGGCGGCCTTGCGGTCATAGGAGTTCGATTCTCCTCCTGCCCATTAATTACAAAGTCAGTTGTACAGTGACTAATTATATGTCATCAGTGACTAATTGCTGTCGTTGTTGACAAATTACTGTCGCTAGAGACAAAAGAATGTATTTAGAAAGCCAGTGACAAATTGTTGTCATCGTGTTTATTGGTTTACTAAACTAGTCTATTGTAGCATTATAGCCTTGCATCTAGGCGCTTCAATAGCTTGCCTAATGTTGATTTTGCTATTACAGCTATAGATATTATGAGAATCGAACTCCTATCTTTCAACCCTCGCACAAGTCTTACCGTCAATTAGATTTTTATCGTGTTTACCCACGCTTGATTTTTTTTTAACCCACCCGGTACTAGGAGGGTTGTTGATGATTGACTTTCAACCCACCCCTAGTCGAGATGGTTGTTGAAACATAGCGTTGCCAACCTCAGTAGAGGTCAAAGATGATTGACTTTCAACCCACCCCTAGTCGAGATGGTTGTTGAAACCGCGCCCGTCTAGTCCCTTGTCAATACAGGTTTCCAAATGCGATTTTGGCGGATCTGTTTAAAAACTTGTTTTTTTGCTCTCAACTGAGGACATTTATTAATTCTCAAATGAGTCAAATAATTGCTGGACAAGGGTTTCAACGTTTTGGCAGATCCCTCAGGGTTTTTGCCCTTGCTTTGGTTTGCCAAAAAAAAGAAGAGGGAGGGTTCCCCCTTGGTCGGGGGTGATTCGGTAGCCACTACAGCAGTACATCCACGCCCTTGTTGCTGGGAGCGCACCTATCCTGTCCTAAGACAGCAGCATCAGGGTGAGTAGCTACTAGGGTCAGAAAGCAAGACTATATTGCTACAGTCAAACTAACCCATATTTTTCACAATTCAGAGACTCAAAAGAGTATGAATTGCGGCGCTGTTATATCTATTTTATTTTCAAGGTTCGGATATATATTTGTCAACTATGTTTGGTTAGGCGCAGATGATAAGCACGGAAGGCTAATTCTTTGGCTTGATCTTGAGGACTAGCACGAGTAGGCTGTTTCCCTTCTTCTATAACAATTCCTACTTGAGCGGCTTTACTTTGAATACTCTGAATCAGTCTTCCATAACTCCATTGATGGACGTTTATTCGATACTGTTTAGCGTATTTTTTTTGGATTTCTATGGAGCCAGGACTTTTTGCTTCTGCTAAAGATTGAATCTCGCTCTGGATAATCTCCCGCATATCTCCCAGCTTGGGTAAGACAATACTACCAGCTTTGTAGGTTTGGGCGATCGCAACTATTTCTTTTGCTAATAATCTGTCTATATACTCTCCTAACTCAGATGCGCCAAATTCATTGGGTGAGAAACTTTTTTGGGCTTTATGTCGTTGGTGAGATAAATATCGCTGTTGTTGTCTTTGGCGATTCAAGAGTTCGTAATTTTCACCAAGTAGTTGTTTAATACTGCGGTAAGCTAAGATTTTATTTGCACTGGCATCGACTACGGCTACTGTGGCAGGTTTTTCTAACCCTAGGCTTACTCCCACTAAAATATGTGATTGACCTTGGTACAGGGGTTGACTAGGACGATCATAGGAATTGTTTAATCGAGTCAGTGTTGTTTGTTTACGCTGAATAAATGCTTGCTGGTTATCGGTTAAGTCACTCTTGTTCTTCATGTTGGTGAGTATTTTGGCAATCTCTTCTGCTTTCTGTTGGCGAACTTGTTCTGTGCCTTCAGCAGTCCACAGGCGATTATCAACACAGCAAGAAAGGGTCAATCGGTTTAGCCAAGGTTCACCTTTACTCTCTCCTTCTTGCCAACCTATACGACCATTTCTGAGAGTGAACAAGGCACTGGAATACTGATTTTTGCTTTTGCGTTTAGTCTGTTGGTCTTCTAGGAAGCGTTTGAACCAGTGCAGTTGACGACTATCGCAGTATACTTCAAAAGTTAGGTCAGTCAATCCGTTGAAGTGAACGCACAGCCTACCTTTTTCATTTTTTGACCAAACTAGGTCTTCGCTCGTTTCAAAAGTCAGGGGAAAGGGAAGAGAACTTGATCGGCTTAAGAGAATATCTTGCCAGCGTTTGGCTTCAGTGTTGTCTTCTGGAACATTGGTTGTGGCGGTGAAAAGTGTTTCCAGCCATTTAGTTTTGGTTAAATCTCGACCTTTGGGAATTCGACTGGTTAATTTGTCTGTTAGCCTTTGAATTTGTATTTCTAGCTTACGGCGACGTTGAGCAAATTTGTCTGGGTCTTCTTGTTTGTCATTCAATTTACAGCCATTTTTTAGCAGATAGCTAATGGCACTACGGCTGAGTGTATCGTCAGTTTGTTGGTAAGCGTCAAATAATTTATGACATACACTTTTGTCAGGATTGGAAGCGAATGGTTTTTGGGATTTCTTGGCCTTTCTTGTTTTATTTGACGGGGGATCAGGGTCAGATGTTGGTGTTGCTGTTGCCAGAATTTCAGCAGCTTTGGCGCGAATAGTTTCCAAGCTGTAACCACTGGTTTCTACTAATTCGGCATCGCTATTGAGCATTTCTAACCAGCGTATTTTGCCATCTAGCTGCTGCTGTAGTCGTTTCTGGATTGTCAACCACGACTTGTAGATGTAATCCACAACATGAATCGCGGATGAATAACAACGGCTTGGTTGTCCGGTAAAACGAGGATCAGTTTCTAGTGGTTTGCAAAGTTTACTAACAATGCTTGACGGTAGGTTGCCATTTTTGCGCCATTTCTCGAAATCCGGGTGTTGGTGAAGTTGTTGTAGTAGTTCGTTGATTAGCGGTGTGTTTAATTCTGCCATCAACTTCCAGAGTTGACGGCGGGTAGATTCACTGGCAATTAGGCGACATTGAACGGTAATCTGACTCATGAAAATATAATATCATAAAAACACATAATGTTATTTAAAAATAATGTGTGATTTAGAAAAAATTTCTATAGGATGATCCTTATGGAGGAAAAATTCTACACAAGTACGGAAGCGGCTGAAATTACTAATTGTTCTCGCCGACAACTACAGTATTGGCGGGAGAAGGGGGTAATTGTACCTACGGTTAATGCCAGTGGTAAGGGTCGAAATGTTTATTATTCTAAAGCAGACTTGTTAGCACTGACGGCAATGGAGTATTTATTGTCTATGGGCTTGAATTTTGAAGTTTGCCAACAAATTCTGGTGACTCTAAAAACTAGGGAGTCTTGGCTGTTTCATGAGTCTCTTTCGGAGGGACAGATGAAACGCTTTATGGTGTTACTGGATACCAATAAGCATGATCTACAGTTGGTGGACTTTGATGGCAAGTTAGCGTTGGAAAATATCTATAATGGTTTCTCTGTTGTTTGCTTTTGGAGCGATCGCATTTATCAGCGGTTGCAGGAGCATCTGAGGAATTATGTTAGTTAAGAGGATGTTTGGAAAGTATTAAACAGGTAATTTTTATCTTAGGGAACAGGGAACAGGGAACAGGGAACAGGGAATGAGGAAATGAGGAATGAGGAAATGAGGAACAATCAAATCCAATCCCCTCCCCTTACAAGGGGAGGGTTAGGGTGGGGTAAAACAATATTTGATACACTATCATACCTGTTAAAACATCCTCTTAGAACTATCTATTGAACCCCTCAGCGCAGAGCTTAGGGGCACGACTGGCAGACACGCATCGCCCATGAGTTGCCAATGTGGCGAGTAAAACTCACCACATTGGCTTAATTTAAGCAACAAAAGTAAGTTGGCTTACTGTTTTAGTTGGTATTCATATTTCCATCCTCATGTTTTGGTTGCTGCAAAGGAAAAGATTTTTCTAGTAGTCTCTCAAAATCTTCCCAAGAATCAGAAGCTCTCATTAATGCGATAACTGCTGCTAGGTGACGAGAAAGATGTTCATGTCCGATATCTTGAGTAAGATACTGGTGGTGTTTTCTTAGGCGTTGGCCAGTTTGATATACCACAGGATTTAGTTTTCTTAATTCTTCTAAAATTCCTTGAGGTAATCTCGAATACACTATTTTATTTGTCAGTGTACCAACACATTGAGGTCGTTTTACTGACGAAGGTTTTTCCCAACCTCTCAAACGAAACATTTCTTCGTAAAATTCGTTTGGGAAACACTTAGTCCATGCTAAATATTCTTTCAGAACGTAAGCCTCAAGAATTTTCTGTAGCTCGTCTTTTTCTCTAGATTTTTGATAGCCAGTTGCTTCGTCTATAAGAGCAATAATTCCTACATCCGCAAAGCCACATATCAAAATTTCACATTGTTTTGCAATATGAAGCTGGTTTGGTTGCAGAACGCCAGCTTCTCTAGCACGCAAAAAAACTTTACAGACAGCAGGAAGTAGTTCTGCTCCGTATCCTGATGCTTTACCTCTAAATCCACCACCCTTTAGTGGCTTAAATGATATTGGGGCTGATGCACACCTCAAATCTTTAGAAATAAAGGGTTCTAGGTTTTTTGCAGCCAGAAAAGGGGGTAGGTTAGTGTACACCTGTCCTTGTCCACTTCTGCTTCTACCAATGGCACCCATAAAGTCACTCAGGGTCAAAACTCGACTCCCATCTTCCAAAACAGCGCATGATATGAGAGAGTCTCCAATTTTTAGCGTGCCTTCATGAGTAGCTTTCAGAATTGCTGTTGCCATGTTATTTTATCTCTTAGAGGATGTTTTTTTGGTCGGTAGGGTAGTCGAATCCCTCAGATTCGAGTTTAGTAGGCTCGTCTGGCTACCTAGCACCGACCATGAATTACATTTTTAGTCAGGCTACAGCCTGTTATTTGCATTATGAATAGAGGAAAATATCGCAGGTCAACATTCTGCTCTACACATAAACTACTAAAGTAACCTTGTATTATTTAGCTTTTTTGGCAAATATTTTTTGCCTAACTAGCATACGCGCTTTAGCTAAAATTTCCTCATTTGACTCTTCATTGCTGACAGAAGAATCAAATGAGGACAATTTTTTTTCCAGTTCTACAATTCTGTCATTCAGGAGCTTAATTTTTTCATTAAATATCTCTGTCAATCCTTCTGTGATATTTTCGATTAAAGTATTAGATGTTTCATCTAACATCTCTAATACTTCACCGATTGTCACTGTTTTAGAGTATAATTTATCGAAATCTATTTCTTCTGAGTATTCGGTGTTTTTACTTTGATGATGTAAATTTTCTCCCATAATTTCAGTTTTAGCCGAATTATCTGTCTTATTTTCATCGACTAACGTATATTCATCATCTTCATATTGTTCATTATTTTCATCGACTAACGTATATTCATCATCTTCATATTGTTCATAAACGCTAAGACTTTTCTCCTCTGCGTATTTCTCATAAGTGATTCCACGCTTAGACATAATTACATCAATTATCTTTGCAGATTTATTCCAATCTATGACTTGCGTAAAGAAATAACAGAGAGCATTTCCATTTTTCATTGTTTTAAACAATGGAAAATCTAGACCCCCAATCTTTGTCTCGCGCATTTTTTTTAAACGCACAGAGACGGCTGGATTTGATAAGCCAAGATGTTCCATCAATTCTTCAACTCTAACGGATCGATGTTCATTGATATTAGCTTTTAAAATATATTCGATTATCAATATATCTTTTTTATCTCTAGCAGATAAAATGTTGGCAATTATGTTTGATAACTGCTCTTCATTCCAGTTGATTTGAGGCGAGGAAGATGTCACTTCAATGGGTTGACTTTTTGTGGAGTTATCGTTTATGATGTTTTCCATGAATTATATGCACCTGATGATATCAGGTGTGTAATTTGGTCAAATGAATAACCATAAAATTTAATGCCATAGACAAAAAGTTTCCTAGGCTCAAGCTAGGCATTAAATTTTATGGTCGTATGTTATAGAAGAGAGGTAAAATTTCTCTTCTATATTTTTTTAGCATAAGGACAAAAAAAGATCAAGTCTTTTAGCTGATTTTTTTTTCTATTTTGGAGGATTAGAGAGGCAAATACCTATATATCTGGGAATTGGCAGTAAATCATTAAGCTTTTTTATTGTTTTTTCTAATATTCGCAAGCGGTTGTTTGAAAGACTACCAGATGAGGGCGAAATTTTAGAAGTTGCTCGTGCTTATGCGAAAGCAGTTAGCGATGCCAAACAAATGGATATCACTAACGCTTCCCCAGATAAGTTTACTACTCAACTTAAAGAATCTTATCCTTTTCATTTTGCTATCCGTGACCTTTACGCTCGGTTTCGAGAAAACCCCGGTTTTCAACAGACACGGGGTTTAATTAGATTGATGCGAGTAGTAGTATCCAGATTATTTGATGCTACACAAGGTAAAGCTGATCTACTTTACTTAATTCATGCTCATGATACTGAGAGATACAATCTGTGTATATAATATGCGTTACAAGGGGTCTGTAGAGGATAGGGTTCACGAATTACTTTCTAATCGGTTGTCAGCAATTCATCAGATGTTTGGGCAAATTCCTGATGTTCTCGAAGATATCTGGATAGAAGTTGCTATGGGAGAAATTGCAAAAGCTAACCAAACCATTGATGCTATTCCTAAACAACATCCTTTTGAAATTAAGTATCATAAACTGGAAAAAATAGCTTGGGAGTCTTGTAGTCAAGTTTTAGACAGTAGTGATAAAACAAAGCAGTTGTTACAGAGTTGGTATAATTTTTTGGGTTAAAGGATGTTTTAAAAGGTATGATTAGTGTATCAAATATTGTTTTACCCCACCCTAACCCTCCCCTTGTAAGGGGAGGGGATTGGATTTGATTGTTTCGGTTCCCCGTTCCCTGTTCCCCGTTCCCTGTTCCTCATTCCCTGTTCCCTGTTCCCTGTTCCCCGTTCCCTGTTC
>NZ_JAQMUH010000013.1:0-32516 GCF_028331025.1 Anabaenopsis arnoldii
CGCTTACCTTTATATGATAACTTTCCCCAATGGGTGGACTGGGGTAAACAACTGATGGATTTACATATCAACTATGAAACCGTCACACCCTACAAACTCAGTCGGGTTGATATTCCTTTAAGGGGTAACCAAACCACACCCAAGGTGAAGTTAAAAGCTGATAAAACCAAGGGGAGTATTATCTTAGATGATGTGACCACGTTACAAGGTGTACCTACTATAGCATGGGAATATATGCTGGGCAATCGTTGCGCCTTAGAATGGATTTTAGATCAATATAAGGAGAAGAAACCCAAAGACCCGACTATTGCGGAAAAGTTCAACACTTACCGGTTTGCAGACTATAAGGAACAGGTGATAGATTTGTTGATGCGGGTGTGTAGGGTGAGTGTGGAAACTATGAATATTGTTAATCAGATGTCTGATAACTAGGGAGACAGGCGATCGCCACCCAGAGGAACCGGGGGTTAGAAACCCCCGTCTCAAAGCTAAAGTCAGATAAATCTGACTACAAGATGATATATTTTGACAAAATCTTCTGGGTCATGTACCTGATTTGACTAACTCTATAGTGTAAATTACTGCTATTATGGCTAAATTGGTGGGTGGAGTTTACGCCCAATCCCATGCGATCGCCGCCGATTTACAATGGCTAGAAACTCAAGGAATCAATGAACTACCGACAGTTCATTAATCAGGTTTATCCTTTTAAAGCCTTTTTCAGTCTTATGAAGTACACACCAATTCCCTGTTCCCTATTCCCTATTCCCTATTCCCTATTCCCTATTCCCTGTTCCCTCAAACTAAAAAAAATTGTACCTCACGAGCATGGGAAATGCTATATCACCGAGGGAACAAAACGTTTTGCTCACATAAAAATGTCCCCACCTGTACACAATACCACTTATAAAGGTTAGGATACAGTAGCTAATTATACAGTTGTCGGAAACCCTGATTTAAAACCCGTTTAACGAGCTTTGCGCTCTGCTACGAGAACTTCAGCTAGCATTTCGGGAATATCTGTCAAGTCTGCAAATCCCTCGGAAGCGGGAATCGGTGAAATAAACGTATAGTTTGGGTCACACATTCCCGTGTCGTAGACTTCAATAAACCAGCGATCGGGAAAACCTTCTACACCTAATTCTACAATGTACCAACTTTCCCCTATGAGGCGAGAGCCAAAGACAACAAACCACTGTCTATAGTCGTCTGAAATATTCCAGTCAGCCATAAGGAACTCTAGCGCAATTTGTGCAGCATCGGTTTCGGTTAGCAGCATATTTACTCCTTATTTATAACTATCGATAAGGCTAACTTACGCTATCAGAATTTGGAACTTCAGGATATAAGCCTAGTTGCTTTGCTAATTCACGCCCGATAAAGAATAAAAACTTAGCACCATCTTGATTACCTTGATGGGCAAAACTAGTTGCTACTTGCAGTATTGTTTGTACAAAATCAGCATCAATCAATTCTGGTTGCGCTTCTAAAACTTCTGGTTCTTGACCATTAGGACATTTTAGTAACTCGTCAATCAGATTGAAATATTGGATTTGGCGTTCTTCTGTCATGATGTTTTGGTTTTTTGAATGAGTTAGTTTGGCTGTGAGGATTACTCTATACTTTGTTGCCAAAGCTTTTCCAACATTTCAACTTGTTCTTTTAAGATAGCAGCACGATAAACAAGATATCTATCGTAAACAATGATTCCTAATCCCACAAAAATTGGAGTGATTAACACAAACCATTGCAAGATGCTAGCAAGTCTATATTGTTCGGCAACAACTAATAATCGGTTCACAAGATTGTGGTCAAAAGTTGCGTTATTGGTCTGATATTGAGATGGATTTGTATTTGCTTCCTGGAGCAATTGGGCAGAATTACCTGAATAGATTTTATGAATTTCACAGACTAAATTCTGCATTTTAACAAACTCTAGATGTTTGCCCCAAACTATGTGTAAGACTAATAAAGCCGGCGAAATTACTACTAAAGTAAATAAACAAACTGTCAGAAAATTTAGAAGTTTAAATTTCATGGTGGCTTTACTCCCTTAGGTACTCTGCATCCAGAAACCTCTGGGTGACTTTTTACCTAACTAGTCTCTCTCGCACCTTGAGAATATTTTTGTTCCTAAAGATGAAAAATTTACCATTTTTCTACAAGGGCTATAATTATCAACTTAGGATTAACATCTTCCTCAGCTTCGACAACAGAAGAGTTAAGAAGTCCCCCCTGATTCTTTGGGTAAAACCCTCAGAACTTCGGGGGGTAGAGGGGAATCTCTGCGTAAATCCTACAAAATTTATAGCAGTCTCACCTCTAACTGTGAGTTTAAACTAGTGGAATTAAGATTATTAAATTTATTAAAGTTATACTCAAAGGCTATAAGTTATATCTCATAAGACTTAGAGAAATTATTTGAGGTATGGGTGCTAGTATTTCTCATATGGGGTGCTAGTATTTCTCATATGGGGTGCTGGTATTTCTGCACTCAGGCTCAAAGCTATATGGGGGGCTGGTAGAGGAGTGATTTTGTTGGGTTTTTTCCGTCTCAAAGCTTGTACTCAAATAAATAGATTATGTGGCGAGTATACCCTAGAAGATCGAAAAAATCTCTTATATTTTCTGGAAATGCAGCTTCCTATACTAAATATAAATCATTCAAAGTGAGGTGACAAACTTTCTAGATTTAAGGGGTGAGTTTCTATGATTTTGATTGAGCAAATAACAGACAGATAAATTCAGCGTTGAGAAAACCCCTGTAATTCAGCTATTAACCTTCATTGTGGTAGATACAAAACATTATTACTTGAGGAGAGATGAGAAAATTACATCAACTGCATTCCTCAGCCACATAATTTTGTACTTTGGTTAAAGTGGATAGTCTCTATAGTCATCCTATTTGACTTGAGAAAATATCAGTGAGGAAAGGGAACAGGGAACAGGGAACAGGGAACAGAAATTGTTCATGAATCATTTAGGATTGCTCTAGATTTAGTTAGAGTGGATATAAATTAAACACATACAGGAAATTTGCCCTCAACGTGAAATCATAGGAGTGAATTTATGAGAATTGCTAAAGATGTTACAGAACTGATTGGCGGAACTCCTTTAGTTCAGCTGAATAGAATTCCCCAATCTGAGGGAGTGGCAGCTAGAATTGTTGTTAAACTCGAAGGTATGAACCCAGCAGCCTCGGTTAAAGACCGGATTGGGGTTAGTATGGTGATGGCTGCGGAAAGGGAGGGTTTAATTGAGCCGGGGAAAAGTATTTTAGTCGAGCCAACTTCTGGGAATACAGGTATTGCTTTAGCCATGGTAGCAGCGGCCCGGGGCTACAGTTTAATTTTGACTATGCCAGACACCATGAGCCAAGAACGACGCTCTATGCTCAAGGCCTACGGTGCTAAGTTAGAGTTAACACCAGGCGCACAAGGGATGCGAGGAGCAATTAATCAAGCTGAAAGCATTGTGGCTAATACTCCTAACGCTGTGATGCTGCAACAGTTCCGCAACCCGGCTAACCCCAAAATTCACAGAGAAACTACTGCGGCGGAAATTTGGGCGGATACGGATGGGGAAGTAGATATTATCATTGCTGGGGTGGGGACTGGTGGAACAATCACCGGGATTGCAGAAGTGCTTAAACAATACAAGCCAACTGTGCAAGCGATCGCAGTGGAACCTAGTAACAGTCCGGTGCTTTCTGGCGGTACTGCAGGCCCCCATAAAATTCAAGGTATTGGCGCTGGGTTTATCCCAGATGTGTTGCGTCTGGAATTGATTGATGAGGTAATTAGAGTTAGTGATGAACAGGCTATGGCTTATGGGCGACGTTTAGCCAAAGAAGAGGGACTATTGTCTGGTATATCCTCCGGTGCGGCTTTATGTGCGGCCATTCGAGTCGGTCAACGTCCAGAAAATACCGGTAAATTAATTGTGATGATTCAGCCTTCCTTTGGGGAACGTTACCTGAGTACCCCCATGTTTCAAGAGTTGTCTATAGACACTGCTAATCTTGGCTAAAAAACCTAATTAGCAGATATAGCATTTCCCATGCTCGTGAGGTACAAAGTTGTTTAGTTTCAGGGAAGAGGGAACAGGGAATTGATGTGTACTTCATTAGCCTGAAAAAGGCTTTATTGGACTTCTTAACCAGGTTAAGAAGTCCGATGTATATCGGGGATACGGTCAAAGCAAATTCAATCAGGTTTTCCCCCGGTGAAATTTAATGCTTACAACCACCTTGATGATGATGGTCATGGTTATGACCGTGGGCGCAACCTTGTAAGTTCTGGGTAGTCAGGGTTTCAATTACTACTTTTAAGGAATCATCCACCGGTTTTAAGCCAATCCAACCATCTATTGTTTCTACGTCAAAACCTACCTCACGGCGATCGCCTACTTCTAGTAAGGGACGACGAATTAATAAAGGATCTTGCAGCATTAACACTAAGGCTGTTTGTGCATCGATTTTTTCTGGAACTACTTCACCAGATTTAATCTTGGGAGCGGAAGCATTAAACCATTGGGACACCGGGCGATCGCCAAAAAATGATCGCAAGCGTTCAACTGTCCAAGGTTCCCTGAGGATGTCGTATGCTAGCACCTCATGACCAGCAGCAGTCAACACAACCTTTTGCTTAATACCACCCTTACAACCGGGTTTGCTGTAGAAAATTACTCTAGCCATTGTCATTACTCCCTGATGATTCTGATTAAAACTTCCTAGCTGTATGGGTAACTAAATCAAACTCAAACCTTGCTTGAGGGTCTGTTTCTCCATAAACATTAAAAGTTACAGTTGCTTCGTCACCCACTGCTTCTACACTGTGAATTGCATCGGGGGTCAAGCTAACAATATCTCCAGGAGACAAGGTTATCTCTCCAGTAGGTGCAATTTTCTCGGCAAAATCACGGGTAGGAGTACGTCGCCAAAAGGTATTTTTTTCTTGACCTTTTAACACTGCTATTACTCCCCAAGTCCCATGATTATGAATAGTTGAACGGGTTCCCGGTGCGAATGTCACGGTTTGTACAGTCAATGGGAACCCCAATTCATCATAGAGAAGTAACACTGAGTGACCCGTTTTAGGGTGAGGTTGTAAATACTGACTTTGTACCCAGTAGGAATTGACAATCAATCTCCTGACAAGCATTCGGATTTCTGGGAGACGAATAGATTCATCTTCTACCCCATTGAGAACATCTTCTACTTCAGTCAAAAACCGATATAGGCGATAATTCTCCCGCAATAGATCCCATGGTCTGGCTGATTTACAACAATGATATTGGCCGTCTGCAGTTACTAGCCAATCTTTACCTTCCACCATCATTCATTAAATCTTGGGTTGAGAAGGAGAAGGGAAAACTATTGTAGGCGGAATCAAATTCAGAGGACTGGGAAGAGGACGCAAAGGATCTATGGAAACCACAGGAATGAAAGGTGCTGAAGAATTTACAGATGGCTGTAGAGGTTGGTAGAAGGGATAATTATTCATGTCGGTTGATGGTTGAAGGTTTACTAATTAATCGTCCTCTTCATCTGGACGATTTAAAATGTCCAGTAGGATTCCTGCACCGAAATCATTACTCTGGTCAATCTGTTTGACGCGAGTACTGATTTCTTTAGCCCGCTCGATTTCCCCTAATTTTGCTAACACTAAACCAGATGCAGCATAAGCGTTTAAGTACAATCTGATTTGGGGTTCCTCCTGCCGTTTTACTAATATGGGCAGGAGTTGTTGCCAATGGTCTGGTAAGTTCTCTGTTGCTTTAATCTTATCTAAAACTTTAACTGCAATTTGTAGCGCGAGGGGATAATTATTTTTATAATAAAAGAATCTATATGCTGATACTAAAATATCTGTATTTTCCCCGGACTTAGCTAAGGCTTGATGAATATATTTTTCGGATTCTGAGGTATTTTCCCAGGTTTGTGCCGCCAAGAGTAATAATTTTTTGACATCTTCGGGTACTTGAAACCACGAGTATTGATTACCATCAAGCATAATCATCTCCTTTGATGGGGAAGAGGGAGTCAGAATTTTACCGCTCCCTATAGGTACTATTTCTTTGTGAGTCTGGGCTGAGGTTTGCTTCTTCTTTCTTGAAGGGAAGATGCTCCCCTCGGCTTTGATGCTGGGTACACAGATGAATACCAATGCTAGGCGGGGTTGTATGTGAGAATGTACACTAATGTGAACAGAACAATCCAAATAATATCTACGAAGTGCCAGTAAATTTCTGCCATTTCGATGCCAGTATGTTTGGTAGCAGAGTAATGACCAGGACGACGCGATCGCCACACAACACCTAATATCAATAATATGCCTATCAACACGTGCAAACCGTGAAAGCCTGTCATGATATAAAAGCAGTTGGCGAAAACGTTGGTAGTCAGTCCATAGCCTAAACTCATGTACTCATAAACCTGACCAGCTAAGAAAATCGCCCCCATCAGTGCGGTGACAAGATACCAAAACCGCATTCCCCAAACATTATTCTTTTTAATCGCTACATCACCTAAATGAATGACGAAACTACTAGATATCAGAATAATGGTGTTAATGGCGGGTAAAAATAGTTCTACCTCTGTTCCCTCTGGAGGCCAAACTTCTGTAATACCTCTAAAGAATAAATAAGTCGCAAAAAAACCGCCAAACATCAGGGATTCAGAAATCAGAAAGGTTAAAAGTCCCCAGACTCGTAAATCTGGATGATGCTCCTCATGGTGTTCAGTTGTCGCTATGGTCATGTTGTTTACCCTCTAAATCTCTAAACTTTTAAGTGGCGGGACAATAATCATGTTCTTGTGAAGGGCGGGCTAGAAGCCCACCCTACTTAGTGTGGTCACGCCACTACTAAGTTAAAGCCAATACTTAGGCGCTAACTTCTGGTGTACCCATAGGTTGGGATTCACTATGGCCATAGTCGTAAGGGCCATGAGTCACAACGGGTAATTCTTCCCAGTTTTCAATTATGGGCGGTGAACTGGTTGTCCACTCTAAACTTAAAGCTTGCCAAGGATTATCACCCGCTAATTCCCCTTGACTCCAACTGTGAATAATGTTAATAGTGAAGGGTATAACTGAGATGCCTAAGACAAATGCACCAAAGGTGCAAAGTTGATTCAGGTTAATAAATTGGGGGTCGTACATGGCTACCCGGCGGGGCATACCTTGCAAGCCCAATTCATGCATGGGTAAGAAGGTTAAGTTAGTGCCGATGAAGGTGAGCGCAAAGTGAATGCGTCCCCAGGTTTCATTCAGCTTACGTCCGGTCATTTTGGGGAACCAGTGATAAATACCGGCATAGATGCCAAATACGGAACCACCAAAGAGGACGTAGTGGAAATGTCCCACTACATAATAGGTATCGTGGACGTGAATATCAAAGGGGGCGGTTCCCATTGTCACACCGCTTAAGCCACCCATGACAAACATGGATAATAGGCCAATGGCGAAAAGCATGGCACTGGTGAAGCGAATTTTACCACCCCACAGGGTGGCAACCCAGGCGAAAATCTTCACGCCAGTGGGTACGGCGACGATGAGGGTGGAGATGGTGAAGAATATCCGCATCCAACCGGGTGTACCACTGGTAAACATATGGTGTACCCAAACGAACAAACCCACGACGCAAATGGCTACGCTAGAGTAGGCGATCGCTTTATAACCAAAAATCGGCTTCCGGGCATGAACTGGTACTACTTCGGACATGATACCGAAGATGGGCAGAATCATTAAGTATACTGCCGGGTGGGAATAGAACCAGAATAAATGTTGGTAAATAACAACGTTACCGCCTGCATCGGGTTTAAAGAAGGATGTGCCAAAGTTGAGGTCAAATAATAACAGCACTAAACCCGCCGCTAATACAGGGGTGGAAAGTAAGGCTAAGACAGAAGTTGCTAGGATAGCCCAGCAAAATAAGGGTAGTTGATCCCATTTCATGGAGGGAACTTTCATCATCAGGATGGTAATGACAAAGTTCACCGAACCCAAAATTGAGGAGGTTCCTACTAAAACAATGGCCAGGATCCACAGAGTCTGGGCCATGGGTGCTGTTACTAGGCTCAATGGTGGGTAAGCTGTCCAACCAGATTGGGAACCACCGAAGATAAAACTAGCTACAACTAGTAATCCCGCTACTGGGTTCAACCAAAAGGCGATCGCGTTCAGCTTGGGGAAGGCCATATCTCTAGCACCCAGCATTAGGGGAATGAGATAATTTCCAAATCCCCCAATGGCGCTCGGAACAATCCACAGAAAGATCATGATTGTCCCGTGGTTGGTCATGAAGGCGTTATACAAATTGGGATCGAGAAAGTCTGATTGTGGGGTTGCTAGTTCTACACGCAGCGCCACCGCCATCAGTCCACCAATTAGATAGAATACAAATGCTGTCACTAGGTATTGGATACCAATCACTTTGTGGTCAACATTAAATGTAAAGTAGTCTTGCCATTTCCACGCCTGGGGATGGTTATTTGCTTTATTTCCTGCGGTTGGCGTGTTCCGGGGAAGTTCTGCCTGTGTCATAAGTTATTTTGCGACAATTTATTTTTGTCTTGAGAATGACTATTTCTGATCGCGATAGGGTGGCGTTAGCCATAGTTGCGCCGTGGTGGCTGCACTCATCCCTAAGTTATGAACATGGGGAGCTAGAAATTCTGATGTTGATAACTCCGCTGGATTGACTGCAACGGCTTGGTTGAGGTTTTCCTTTTGCGCTATCTGGCTTTGTGCTAACCAGCTATCAAATTCTTCTGGTGTATGGACTATGACTTGTGTCCGCATGGAACCGTGATAACCACCACACAATTCTGCACAAACTACCGGATAGGTTCCTGGTTTGGTGGCGACGAATCGCAGTTGGGTGGCGATACCTGGAAGCGCGTCTTGTTTTAACCGGAATTGTGGTACCCAAAATGAGTGAATGACATCTATTGCGGATAGGTTCAGTTGTACATCAGCACCCACGGGAACGTGTAACTCTCCGGCGCTAATTCCACTGTTGGGATAGTTAAATATCCAGGCGTACTGCATCCCCTGGACATCAACCACTAAATCTGCTTGTTTCCCCTGGGAGTGGGGTGACGCACCAATCCCAATGTTTCCGCTGGTTGTCTCATCAAGGGTGGCTGCTATGGCTACGCCATGGGTATGACTCCCCGGCTCAAATCCACCCATTTGATTGTAAACATCTACACTGTAAATGCCTAAACCAATGACAATGACCGCGGGGATGGCTGTCCAAAAAATTTCTAAGGGAACGTTTCCTTCTATGGCTAGACCATCGCTATCATCACCCGGACGGCGACGATACTTGACTAAAAAAATCAGAATGGTTCCTTCTACAATGAGGAACAGTGCGATCGCAATGGTAAACATGACGTTGAAAAATCCGTCTACCAAAGGCGCTTGTTCAGATGCTTGTACTGGCAATAAATTGTGATTATGTCCGAGCCAAATACTGATGGCTGTGACTAATACTCCAGCAACTAGAGTCCATAGTGAAACAGGAACTTTTTGCATATATGCTACCTGCTCTTGCAGCTGTAATTAAAGGTGTGATTTTCTGGAAACTTAGATGTAGGAGATTGTGATTCTAGACAATAATTTCTTTGCTCCCAGTTGATCGCATCCTGCGCTTTTGATGTATCACCCTAGCCAAAGAAGATAATGTATTTTTTTTATCTTGATCATATTCTTGGCTACTGATTTTTACATTTCCACAGGTCAGCGTTTTTTGTTTTCACTTATTAACTTTCTATCTTACTCTCATCAAAAGTGGGGGAATTTTCCAGATAATTTCATATCCTTCCCCCACAAAGTTAATACTATCTTGAAAGTCCTCTGATACCAGATGTCTCTACTTACATAAAAACTTAGGTACTCTCAGATCATGCCCTTAGTCTTAATATTGTGTAGACTAATTGAATAGCAAGTATGAAGTTTATCAATTACAATTTAAGATTTACAATTCTGTTTACTGTGAACTTTTTTGTGGTGACAGTAAGTCTTGATTATTCCCCTCTATTTACCTTGCTTTGTGCTTGATTTCCAGAGTACCCTTGATGACGGACATAACTTAGCTGCAAATCCTGAAACTTTACTTGTCTAATACAGCATGGGTGTAGCAATTCTTGGGACATATGCGCGCACAAGCTTCACAACCAACACAGTTTTCCGGGTGGGCTACAACCATGACTTTGCGCTCAATTTCATCATCATCTTCATCTTCTACAAATTCGCCATCTTCGTTGAGAGCTTTCAAGCTCAATACATTGTGACCACATATCTTAAAGCATCTGCCACAACCTATACATTTTCCTTGGTCAATTTCCTGGGCAAATTTAGGTGTCCAGGTATTACCTCCAAATGTCAATCCTGTTACTGTTGCCATGAATAAACCTTTAGGAATCTCTCTCTACTTTAATCACCATCCTAACCTAATCTTAGGGTATTTTTTTAGTTTAAATGACTATTTATTCTTGAATTAAATTTTGATGACTTTTTACATATTCTTTGAGAGATTTATTTAATTTACCTGTTAAATGCCATTTATTCTCAATAAATGTTTGTGGCTATAATACTCAGTTATTGATTTTATATAAAATGTATTTTATAGGGTGTAGATGCTGCTATTTAGGGAAATATATAATATGACAGTATCAAACATTGTCTGGTCACATATAAATAATTACCGTTGATATATGCTGCAAATTCAATTCTTGATAAAAATAATGAGATTTTTTTCTTTTATAGGGAGAAAACATACATCCTTGATAGTATTTAGAGTTACAGGCTATGTGTTAATGGGGGACATGAAGAAAAAATTACTTTGTTATATATCAAATCAAAATGGCGAAATGATTATGGTTATAGCTAGTCTTTACAGATAGAAAATATTTACCGGTTTATTAACTCATGGGAAAACTGTATATTTAGGAACAGCACACTTGTATACTTTAAATATTAAAATTATTAATAAAGTAACTCCCATCTGGTAATCAAATCTATGTTTATCCAAAAATTTTGGGTCAAGTGATAATTCACCGGATAGCAAGTTCCAGATAGTTTTACGTGAACTATTAAGAAATATACACCGGCTCATTATGAACAAAAACCTCTGATTATTTATGAAATTTATAGTTAGTAAAGAAGTAATCAAAGGCTATTTTTAAGAGCCTGAAATACCTGTGTAATGAAAATATGGATGTGGGGAATTATTACAGCAAATAGAGATATTTTTTGCTGAAAATATGGTTTCGTTGCAAGTGAAAAATACTGAATAAATATCCAAGAGAGACTTGAGCAAAACATCTCGACGATTAGAGTGGGAAGACAGCACTATAGCCGTATGCCTTATACAATTCCTAACAACAATTGCCTGGGATGTGACAACTGCCGCCCCCAATGTCCTACGGGTGCAATTAAAATAGAGAAGGATGAATATTGGATTGATCCTACTCTTTGTAATAACTGTGAAGGTTATTATCCTGAGCCGCAATGTGTCATGGCTTGTCCAACTAATTCACCCATACCTTGGCAAGCAAAAAAAGGCAGATGTAAGGTGGAACCAAGAGATGCACCTAGCCCGGATTTATTTGCCAACGGTCAAAATAATCCATTTGCTTCGGCTATTGTGATTTGGGAAGCTTGTAATGTCTTGGCACAAAGGACATCCTTAAATTGGCTGGATGAAGACGGTTATGTGTCCTATGGACGAAAAGTGAAACAAGGACGGGGTGCGATCGCATTTCATCTCCAAGATCCATTTACCGGAAGCGATATAACTGACTTAGGAGCAATTGCAGCACTTGATATTAGATCGGCTTGCATTCACCTGATCTTTGCTGCCTATGCTACATCCTTAGAGCAACCTTGGCAAGAAGAATTTGCGATCGATGAACGCCAAATTGAGAAATATTTAGGCTTAGAGAAGCGTAAAGACTTGAACAAAAATGCCAAGCTAGCTTTAATCAAGAATATTGTACAGCAAGCTTGTTCATTGATGATTTCTATTGATTGGCCTCAACAAGGAAGCATCCCCGGCTTTTCAGTCAAACAGAGCCGTTTATGGCATTTAATCAATGTTCAACATCATTTTCAAGAAGATAAATTGGGGTGTAAATATTTAATTGGACTAACTTTTAAAGTAAAAGCCGGGATATGGGCGCAGTATTTCTTAAACAAACAAGCCTGTAAGGAGCGAACTGCATTTTATCAATATGGCAGTTTGCCTAAAACATTATTAACTACCGTGATGAGTATTTGGCAGCAGCACGAAGGCGCAGTAAGACTAATGCTGTGGTTGCTGTTTAAAACCAAAATGGGTAGAGAACAAAGGATCACCATTCCCACATTATTACGTATTGCTTACGGTGAAGAAAAGGTTACCATGGCCTCTAGACAACGGGAGGAACGCAAACGCTTATTAAGAACATTTGAAAGTGATTTAGAAATTCTCAACCACCATGGGATTAAAGCGATTTTTGATCCAGTAACTTACCCCTTAGAAATTCAACCTTTGTGGGCGAAGTTAATGGATCTTCCCGAAGATCCAGAGGAAGCCTTAGAATTTTGGATGAATGACGCTGCTGGAAACACCCGCCTCACTGATTCAGCACCCCGTGGTAAGTGGAATCTGCTGATGAATGCGCGAATTTTAGCTTTTGAACTACCCCCAGAATGGAAACAGAAAATTTCTGAATCACAAAAAAAGCCCCGGACAACTGTCAAAAGCAGACGCAAGACTAAAACCACCACAGATTTACTCGGGGCGGATATTTTACAGGCGCGGAAAAATTTGCAACTTTCCCAAAGGGAGTTAGCAAGGCTAACAGGTAAAAGCCAAAGTTGGATTCGTGATCTAGAAAATGGTCGTTTGAAAGCTAAGGTAGAAGACCAAGTGATATTACGGAACGTGCTAAATATTACTTAGAAATCAGTCCCGGAAAATAAACGAAAAACCACAAAAGTGTTTATTTACATCAATTTTACCCACCCAGGGTTAAGCTTGGATGGGTAAAAATCCTCAATGCAGTGAATGTTTTTTACTAGCTTTCAGTAAAATCAGCATCAATCACATCCTCACCGCCACGAGGGGGAGTGGAACCAGCATCTTGAGGTGCAGCACCAGCAGCATCACCACCTGCTTGCTGATAGATGTTGCTACCTACTGCAAACAATGCTTGCTGTAGTTCCGGTGTCAGCTTCTTAATTTGCTCGTCATCTTCCTTAGCAACAGCTTCACGGAGGTCTTTAACTAAACCCTCGACCTTGGTTTTGTCAGCTTCAGGAACTTTATCACCTAGTTCTTGCAACTGCTTTTCAGCTTGGTACGCCAAAGAATCAGCTTGGTTCTTCCGTTCAATGGTCTCACGACGTTCCTTGTCAGCAGCAGCGTTTTGTTCTGCTTCTCTCACCATGCGGTCAACATCGGATTTATCTAAAGTAGAAGCGCCAGTAATGCTGATAGACTGTTCCTTACCAGTACCTTTGTCCTTAGCGGTTACATTGAGGATACCGTTAGCATCAATATCAAAGGTAACTTCAATTTGTGGTACGCCTCGTGGTGCGGGGGGAATACCATCAAGTCTGAAGGTTCCTAAGCTCTTGTTATCATTTGAAAACTCCCGTTCACCTTGAAGAACGTGAATTTCTACATTGGTTTGTCCATCCACTGCAGTAGAGAAGACTTCGGATTTCTTGGTGGGGATTGTGGTGTTCCGGGGGATAATTTTAGTCATGACACCGCCCAAAGTTTCTACACCCAAAGACAGTGGGGAGACATCTAATAGCAATATACCTGTAACATCGCCCGCTAGCACACCCGCTTGAATAGCAGCACCAACTGCTACCACCTCATCAGGGTTAACGCTTTGGTTGGGTTCCTTACCTAATACTTGCTTTACTATCTGCTGTACAGCTGGAATGCGGGTAGAACCACCAACTAGTACAACTTCATTAATATCGCTTCTGCTTAATTTAGCATCCCGAATTGCGTTTTCTACAGGGATGCGGCAACGGTCGATTAGGTCTGAGCAGAGTTCTTCAAATTTAGCACGGGTGAGGGTTGTATCCAGGTGCTTGGGTCCAGTCTGGGTAGCAGTGATAAATGGTAAATTTATTTCCGCTTGAGAAACGCTAGAAAGCTCAATTTTGGCTTTTTCTGCGGCTTCGGTCAAACGTTGTAAAGCTTGTTTATCTTGACGTAGGTCAATTCCTTCTTCTCTTTTGAATTGTTCGGCTAAGAAGTCAACGATTTTCTTATCGAAATCATCGCCACCCAGGTGAGTATCGCCGGAGGTAGCCAAAACTTCAAATACTCCATCACCTACTTCTAGAATGGATACGTCGAAGGTACCACCACCAAGGTCAAATACCAAAATGGTTTCGTTGCTCTTCTTATCAAAACCATAAGCTAGAGAAGCTGCTGTAGGTTCGTTAATAATTCGGAGAACTTCAATACCTGCTATTTTACCAGCGTCTTTTGTGGCTTGTCGCTGGGAGTCGTTAAAGTATGCTGGAACAGTGATGACAGCTTGGGTGACGGTTTCGCCTAGGTATTTGCTAGCGTCTTCAACGAGTTTGCGAAGTACTTTGGCGGAAATTTCTTCGGGGGCAAAGGGTTTACCAGCTATGGGACAATCTAGCTTAACATTACCGTTGCTGCTGAGGACTTTATAAGAAACTTCTGTAGACTCGTTACCAACTTCGTCATAGCGTCTTCCAATGAAGCGTTTGACTGAGTAAAAGGTATTATCAGGGTTCATTACCCCCTGACGCTTGGCGATTTGACCAACTAAGTTATCGCCATTTTTCGCAAATGCTACTACTGAGGGTGTTGTGCGAAAACCTTCTGCGTTAGCAATAACTGTGGGTTTACCACCTTCCATTACTGCGACGCATGAGTTTGTTGTACCTAAGTCAATTCCAACTACTTTTGCCATTGTAACTTTTGGCTCCGTATAACTACAAATGAATGGGAATATAAGGGACTAAGTTTTGAACCAACGGGTTAAAAAATAGTCATTTCATGATTAACAACCTTTAATTAGGCTTTCCTGGGGTGAAAAACCCAAGTTATCCTGATATATATACTGGGAAGTTCAGTTATGACCAGTCAGTGCAGGACGGTTTTCCGAACCTGGAACTAGACGGTTAATTTTAAAGGATGTATTTAGTGCGTTCATTGAGACATTTGCTTTCACTCTGTCTAATGTATGAGAATTAATACTTTCAGCAATTAGGGTGAACCGTAATCTCAAAGTCGTGTTTGCCGTCTTTAGGTGTTATAAACTCTAGATGGATTGAAAATCAATGCTCAAATAACACCGCCATATACTCAAGAACACTGTTAAATTAAAGTTCTGCTCTGAGTCTCTATCTGGTAATACGTAAGTGTTAATATACTCACTTGGTGGATGATATTTACCAATCAGCGGTAAAATACTACTCTAAATTAGTTGACAAAGCCAATCTCAGCACTACATCTGGAGTGAAAACCAAAGGTACTTAAACAACCTTAAATGTCTCATTTTCACAACTTAAAATTATATGGTTACACTATCTCCTAGTTTAAAAGCTAAACTCTCTGAACCATTGAAAATCGGCTCTTTCGAGGTGAAGAGTCGAGTTCTACAGTCGCCTTTATCGGGGGTGACAGATATGGTATTTCGTCGTCTGGTGCGTCGCTACGCGCCAGATTCAATGTTGTATACAGAAATGGTAAATGCTACGGGTTTACACTATGTCAAAGAGTTACCCAAAATTATGGAGGTAGACCCGCGGGAACGACCCATCAGTATTCAGTTATTTGACTGTCGCCCTGATTTTTTAGCAGAAGCAGCTATTAAAGCGGTTGCGGAAGGTGCAGATACTGTGGATATTAATATGGGTTGCCCAGTCAATAAAATTACTAAAAATGGCGGTGGTTCATCTTTATTGCGTCAACCGGAAGTAGCGGAGGCTATTGTGCGGGAAGTGGTGAAGGCTATAGATGTACCAGTGACTGTTAAAACCCGCATTGGCTGGAATGACAAAGAAATTACCATTCTTGACTTTGCCAAGCGTATGGAAGATGCTGGGGCGCAAATGATTACAGTACATGGACGTACCCGCGCTCAAGGTTACAATGGTAATGCCCGTTGGGAATGGATAGCCCGTGTTAAGGAGGTGCTTTCTATTCCGGTCATTGGTAATGGGGATATTTTTTCTGTGGAAGCGGCGGTAAGATGTTTGGAGCAAACTGGCGCTGATGGTGTGATGTGTTCTCGTGGGACTTTGGGTTATCCTTTTTTGGTGGGAGAAATTGATCATTTCTTGAAAACCGGGGAAATACTACCACACCCAAGCCCAATTCAGCGCTTGGAATGTGCCAGAGATCATTTACAGGCATTATGGGAATATAAAGGCGATCGCGGTGTACGTCAAGCGCGAAAGCACATGACTTGGTATGCTAAAGGTTTTGTCGGTGCGCCTGAGTTGCGGGGACAGTTAAGTGTAATTGAAACGGTGCAGCAAGGTTTGGATTTAATTGACCAGGGAATTGAGCAGTTACATCATAGTTTTGAACCGATGGAGGAATCAACTAATTTTCAAGTTGCTTAATCGAATAAGTAAAACTCTTGTGTTGCGGGCATCTTGCCCGCTCTTGGTGTACGATAATCAGTATCTAACAGCAGAGAATATAATCAGATTTTTGAATTTTAGAACCTTTCATACTCCTTAACATTAATTCATCGCGGTACTGCCAAACTTTAAAGATTTTTTCTCTACCATCGAAAAAAGTTTCTACATCTATTTCATAAAAATCATTTACCTTTTTCAGTTTTAAACCCATCAGATTTAAGAGTTGGCTAAGTATCTTTATCGGTGAAATAATGCCCTTTCCCTTGATGAAATCAATGCCTAGTAATCTTTTTATGTGTTTACTATGCTGTAAGACGATATGTTTGAGCAACAGTAAATCAGCATCATGTTCTGTAAATTTTCTTTCTGGTTCTAAAAATTCTGGCATTCCTAACCCCTTCATAGCTTCAACTTTACAGGTATAAGTCTTTAAATCTGGCAGAAAAACTTTACCATCACCCCAGAATAATTGTTGATGCCATTCTTGCTGATCTCTAACATGAAAATACTCGCTGTCATGGGTAAGATAATAGTGGAGGAGTAATTGGCAATAATACCCTTTATCGTCCCGCAACTTTAACAAAGGAGTAACTGGAATGCCATATTTTTGTCTCAGGGTATATTTGTCAATTTGGTGACGTTCTAATTCTGAAAGAGAAGGTTTATTTAATAGTTGTTCATACTCTAGATAATTAATGTCTCGCGCTGTGGTTACAGCGGTAGCAGCTAATAATTGATGCCGCTGCTTAATTTCTCTAATTTCGCATTTGATGTCTTTAGCTTTTTGACGCTTTTGTGCCCAATCTCTTTGCACTTTAACGATTTCTAAAACTAGTCTTTTGCGGGTTTCTGTGTCCTGGGAATCTGTGGACAAAAATGCCAGGCGTAAATCTCTGACAATGTTATTATGTACGGCATTACTTCGTAACCAAACTTGATGTCCATCTGCTATTAAACCATCTTGCATTGATTGGCGATATAGACGAATGGAGGCATTGACCCTAGCTGATAACTTTGACCAAGTACGCAAATGCATTGGGTCATACACTAATGGCAAATCTATATTGATTTTATGTAACGGACTGAGTAAGGCTAAGTTTTCTTGTTGATTTTCTTGATACCAATCAGATAGTAGTCGATAATTTGTACTACCACTACCAATTAAGCCGATGCCTCGCTTGGCACACCAAACGATTCGTGGTACATTATCTCTTACTCTTGCTAATGCTTGTCGTGCTTCTGCGTCAGGAATTACCCCTTGAAAAATACCATAAACTCGGTCGAAGTGTTGAACATCAATACTGATTCCTGTACCAAGACTGGGAGTAACGAAAATGGCATCATATTCAGGAATTTTTTGATTGATATTGCCTACAAAGTCAACTGCTGCATGGCCAGGTGTGCTGGTCGTGCGACTACTGATTACTAGGGATTTAGGGAATTGCTGTCTTAATTTTTCTAATCTTTCTTTAAGGTAGCCTTCAATGGTTTCACAACTATAACGCCCAGAGCGACTATCAGTTGTAACGTAACATTTACGCCCTGCTATTAAATCCAATTCTAGTTGGTGAATTAATGGTGTGGGGTTAGGAGAGTCATAAAAAGTTACATCCCAGCCGCCCTGGGGTTTCCATTTATTCACTAGTACCCAAGGGGTTAATTTAATTCCTGATAGTCCTTGCAAATATTCTAATGATACATCTGATAAGTCAGCATCTTGGGCAATGACTAACCCTTCTGTGGTCAAGACTGTAGAAATTAGCTGTTGGAATAATTTTAAAATCTTTACTCGTTTATGTTTACAAGTATTACTGTTGAGGAGATGCCACAAAGACTGTTCTACTTCATCTAAAATTAATATTGCTCCTCCCCATTCTTGGGGGTTGAGTTTCCAAATTGAATCAACACATAAACCGCAGGATTTAGGTTTTTTCCAGGACTGGCTGACCAGGGGTAAATCTTGATCTGATCCCATAACAAAGTCGCTATCATTATAGCCCCATTCAATCCCAATTTTTTCACACAAAAAGCGACCTAGTTGAATTCTGTGAGTAATTAATAATATGGGTCGATTTGAAGTTTTAGCTTGATTAACAATGGCTTGCAGTGCTGTGGTTTTTCCTGTTCCTTTGGCTGATTTTAGTCCCACTAATCCAGATGTGGGATAAGATACTTTTTCTAAGTAAGGACAGTTGACTGTGACTGTAGCCGGAATGGTTAGATGAGCATGGGGTTTCTTTTGGGCTAAATAAATTTCTAAATCAGTGCTTTGGCGATATACTTTCTCGAAAGCACTTGCACCTTTAGCAACAATTAGATCATCAACACCTTTTTCTTTTCCTGGGAGTTCGATAACTTTGACAGGACATTTTTTCTCTTGGAGTAAACAACCCAGTTGGGAGATGGCGTTATTAATAGCAGCAAGTTTTCTCGGTTGAGTTTCAAAATCAAAACAAATATAAAAGCAGCGCTTTGTCATCGCAAATGCTGCTAAGTCGGGAATCAGCTGACGAGTCGTGACTTTACCAAAGATATCTTTGACAACCCGATAACCGCTGGTAATTCCCGGAATGGCGATCGCAGGGTATCCTTGTGTTAATAATGCTGCTGCTTTTTTCGCACCTTCGCAGATGATTACAGGTAAGTTTTGTGTCCTGACCCATTGCCAAAACCCTTGAGCTGCCCCATCAGCATCAACATTGACACTGCTAGGTATGGCTATATTATACCTTTGAGAGACTTCCTGCCAAATTTTTAATGTTACCCGCAGACAAAATACCCGTGTTGGTGTGCTGGGTGGATGTTCGTACTTGATGGATTTGCCATTCTGATTCATTCGGGGTTGGTTGGGTTTAAAACATCCCCATTCCATTGGTTCCCAATTATTCAGAGGATCTACACCAGAACACCACCAACCGCCAGCGGTAACGTGATGGTAACGATGTAACCAATTATTCTTAACTCTACCAGTGTTTGTGCGGGGAATATCCTCAGAAATTAGCAGATAATCATAAGGTGATGCGTCCTGGAGAGATTTAAAATTTAGTTTTACTATATGTAAATCTATACTACTGTTCTTGACTAATTCCTCAAGGTGTTGGGTGTCTAAATATTGCAGATGCATGGGAAGAACCTTGAACGGAATACGATGGATTTAAAACTTACCATGTATTTGCCGGTTTTTTATGGGAGAAATCACGTTGTTTATATGGTACTTTTTTACTTCGTTTTAAGGAATACATCGGTTAGTTATCAAGTTCCTGATTCTGTGAGACTATGTTGCTGAAGTAATAAGCTTGTATTGTAAGATTTGCTGGTGATTAATTTTAATTTTTCAGTAAATTTCCGTTTTTTTAAAACCCTCAGGGTAGGTTTAGCGATTGCCTTTGGCACTAGGCTATGGCTACGCCACGGAAGCTATTACGCAATCGCTTTAAGTTTTTTTGGCTCTACCGTACTTGTTATGCTAATTTAACAACTGGTTCGAGGGAACAGGGAACAGGGAACACACCGAACAGAGATTAAGAAGGAATATTCAGGCATTTTCTTCAATAACCAACATTATTTCCCTTATACGGTAAGCTTTTTCGGATTTTATCAAAACAATTTAGCATATTAGGTACTGAAGAACCGTTTTGTTATTCCTGCATAGTAGTAACTTTGTATTCCCCGGCCTTTTCCTGCTGGTCTGGTATGGGTGTAGTTTCTGGAACTACTGATGGCACGGCGGGAGTTGATTCATCTGTTGGCGTTACCTCTGGCTGTTCTGCTGCTGGAGGCTCAGATTTTGGGTTTTCTGGTTCTTCAAGGGGCGCTGGGACTATCTCAGGTTGTGTTTCTGATGCAGGTGGCTCAATAATCTCTGGTAGTGTCGGGGGTAAGCTGGGTGAGGGTTCGACAAGTTCCTGAGATTTTGGTGTTTCTGGTGGTTCTGCTTTTTCTGGTTCTACAGGTTCTTGTGATTCGGTTGTAGGTGTTTCTGGAAGTTGAGTTTGAGGAATGGGCTGTGGTGAGGGTATTTTGTCAATACCAGGAGTAGGTATAGGTTCAGTGACTGGTGTCTTAGCAGTGTAATTGGGGTCTACAATGCTCCGCGCCTCATCTGCTGACAATTCTCCTGTGACAATTCTCGAAAGTGTGTCTTTACCCTTGGGCTGGTAATTAATGAGTCTGGCTGTGGTATTAAAGGCATTTTTGAGAGGATTTCCTTGATTATCTAGAAATTCTAGTTTTACCCAGTTTTTACCAGGTTTGAAGCCTTTGAGGTAAATAGGTTGCCAGCGATCCAAAATGAAGCTTTCATTGTTAATTGTGCAACGGATGCGCCAATCGCTGATGGTATTGTTAGGTTGGTCCTCGGCCACAAGGTGCAGAGGAGCGTTAGTTAAGTAAAAGTCCAGTAAAATCGGTTCTGCTCCGTAAGTGCCTTGAGGACGGCTGTAGGTGAGGACGGGCAGAGTAGGATCAGGATTATTGTTGTCAGTTTTGGTGAAAATATGAAATGTGGTCTGGGCATAAGCACCTTCATTTTTAAAGCTTTCGTGCCAAGGCCGAGAAGCAAAGACGCGCAGGGTATGTGTACCTGGAGAGAGGTCTGCTAAAATTAGAGGTTGATTCGGGTCGTAAATGGGTATGTAAGGTTGATTATCCACAATTACATGTAGATGGGGACCTAGTTCTAATTGGGAATCTTTAAATATGGGTATGTCCTGGGTCTGAAAGCTGACTGTGAGTGTATTGTCTTGAATAACTTCGTCAGGTTGAGGAGTCAGTATTTTGACTTGGGGTCGATAATTTTCTAAGCTCGGGCGTAGTTCTTGGATAACCTGTGGTGGCGACACCTCGGAAAATTGTCGAGAAATCTGAGCCATTTTCTGGGGTGTATTTATTTGGCTCACAGGTACTTCTTGGCTACGGACTTTTTCAGTACAGCTAGTTAAACTGAACACCAATACTAAGGTAATCAGCCACTTAAAAATAGTAAATCTCAGGGAGGATATTTGATAGAAAACCTCTGTTTGCAATGATTTCATGCATTTTATCCTAGTGATGGTCGTCAGTAAGTGACTATGTTATTTTGGCTTAAATTGTGCATCGGATACCATAGCCCAAAAGATGATATTTTTACGGCACCAACTCATGTTTTCCGGAAACCTTCTCAGATAACTTGAAAATGGTTAGTATTTTTATATTTTTACTGTAGCAATTGAAACATAAAACAATATAATATCAACTCGTGGTACCACATGAATTGAGTTAAACCATAAATTTTACTAATTGTTACTCTTTGTAAATAAAATGGAAAATCCCTTGACTTTTCGCGCAAAACTATGAAGATACAAAGCTTATAAGACAATTGTTTGAGGGAGTTTGAATTATTGTTAAAATGTGTTTAACAATGCACCAGTAATGACTCTATAATTCAACAGAAACAAACTTCCACATAGAGTCTTCATCACTGCTCCAGGAATGTCTGTAGTTTGCGACTAGGTTAACTTTGTGGTAATTATGATTCCTCATTCCTTATCAAGAGAGGAGGTCGAATGACGATTAGTCCTCCGGAGCGAGAGGAAAAAAAGGCAAGAGTCATAGTCGATAAAGATCCGGTTCCTACCTCATTTGAAAAATGGGCAAAGCCAGGACACTTCGACAGATCCTTAGCCAAAGGACCCAAAACCACCACATGGATTTGGAACCTTCACGCCCTCGCCCATGACTTTGATACACATACAAGCGATCTAGAAGACATTTCCCGCAAGATATTCGCAGCCCACTTCGGCCATCTAGCCGTAGTAGCGATTTGGTTAAGCGGGATGTTATTCCACGGCGCTAAATTCTCGAATTACGAAGCTTGGTTAAGCGATCCATTAAATGTGAGTCCTAGCGCTCAAGTCGTTTGGCCAATTGTGGGACAAGACATTTTAAATGGTGATGTGGGCGGCGGATTCCGCGGTATTCAAATCACCTCAGGCTTGTTCCAAGTATGGCGCGGCTGGGGTATTACCAGCTCATTCCAGCTTTATGTAACAGCTATTGGCGGTTTGGTACTAGCAGGCTTGTTCTTATTTGCTGGTTGGTTCCATTACCACAAGCGTGCTCCCAAACTGGAATGGTTCCAGAATGTAGAGTCAATGCTGAATCATCACTTGGCAGTATTGCTAGGTTGTGGTTCCTTGGGATGGACAGGACACTTAATACATGTGTCAGCACCAGTAAACAAACTCTTGGATGCAGGTGTCGCTGCTAAAGATATACCCTTGCCCCATGAGTTCATTCTGAACAAAGACCTGTTGATAGATTTGTATCCCAGCTTTGCTAATGGGTTAACACCATTCTTCACCTTGAACTGGGGTGAGTATGCTGACTTCCTGACGTTCAAGGGCGGTCTAAACCCGGTGACAGGCGGCTTGTGGATGACAGATATTGCCCATCACCATTTGGCGATCGCAGTTCTGTTCATTATTGCTGGTCATATGTACCGTACCAACTGGGGTATAGGACACAGCATCAAAGAAATCCTGGAAAACCATAAAGGTCCATTCACAGGTGAAGGCCATAAAGGTCTGTACGAAAATCTGACCACATCTTGGCACGCTCAGTTAGCAACTAACCTTGCTTTCTTGGGTTCACTGACCATCATCATTGCTCACCACATGTACGCAATGCCCCCGTATCCGTACTTGGCAACGGACTACGCTACGCAGTTGTGTATATTTACCCACCATATGTGGATAGGTGGCTTCCTGATCGTCGGTGGTGCCGCTCACGCTGCTATTTTCATGGTGCGTGATTACGATCCCGTTGTGAACCAAAACAACGTGTTAGATCGGGTGATTCGTCACCGGGATGCTATTATCTCTCACCTGAACTGGGTGTGTATTTTCCTAGGCTTCCACAGCTTTGGACTGTACATCCACAACGATACAATGCGTGCCTTGGGTCGTCCTCAAGACATGTTCTCCGACTCGGCAATTCAGTTACAGCCAGTATTTGCTCAGTGGGTGCAAAACCTGCACACATTGGCCCCTGGTGGTACTGCTCCTAATGCCTTAGAACCAGTTAGCTATGCCTTTGGCGGCGGTATTCTGGCGGTAGGCGGTAAAGTGGCAATGATGCCCATTGCTTTGGGTACAGCGGACTTTTTAGTTCACCACATCCACGCCTTCACCATTCACGTCACCGTCCTGATTCTGCTCAAGGGTGTACTGTTTGCCCGTAGTTCTCGTCTGATTCCAGATAAGGCTAACTTGGGCTTCCGCTTCCCTTGCGACGGTCCAGGTCGTGGCGGTACCTGTCAAGTATCTGGTTGGGACCACGTGTTCCTCGGATTATTCTGGATGTATAACTCCCTATCGATTGTGATCTTCCACTTCAGCTGGAAAATGCAATCAGATGTCTGGGGTACAGTAGATGCAGCAGGTAATGTGTCTCACATTACTGGTGGTAACTTTGCCCAAAGTGCTATCACCATTAATGGCTGGCTACGTGATTTCTTGTGGGCACAAGCAACACAAGTAATCAACTCCTACGGCAGTGCTTTATCTGCTTATGGTCTACTATTCTTAGGCGCTCACTTTGTCTGGGCATTCAGCTTAATGTTCCTGTTCAGTGGTCGCGGCTACTGGCAAGAACTAATTGAGTCCATTGTTTGGGCACATAATAAACTGAAAGTAGCACCAGCAATTCAGCCTCGCGCCCTGAGCATCATTCAGGGTCGGGCTGTAGGTGTAGCTCACTACCTCTTAGGAGGAATTGTGACAACCTGGGCATTCTTCCACGCACACATCCTTTCAGTAGGGTAGTAATTCACTTAATGAGTGCTGGGGGCTGAGTGCTGGGGGCTGAGTAGTTAATTCAAGCTCAAAACCTAGTACTCAAAACTCAGAACTCTAAAAGCTGACACCTGATGGCTAAAGGTCAGAGGATTTATCAAACCTATGGCAACGAAATTTCCAAAATTTAGCCAGGATCTCGCACAGGACCCGACTACGCGTCGGATATGGTATGCGATCGCCACTGGAAACGACTTTGAAAGCCACGATGGCATGACGGAAGAAAATCTTTACCAAAAGATTTTCGCCACTCACTTCGGTCACTTGGCAATCATCTTTCTATGGGCTTCCAGCCTCCTGTTCCACGTAGCCTGGCAAGGTAACTTTGAACAGTGGATTAAAGATCCCCTTCATGTCCGTCCCATCGCCCATGCGATTTGGGACCCCCACTTTGGTGAACCTGCCATTGAAGCATTTACCCAAGGTGGCGCTAGCAATCCAGTAAACATCGCTTACTCTGGTGTTTACCACTGGTGGTATACCATCGGTATGCGGACGAACAGCGAACTGTACACCGGTTCCGTGTTCCTCCTCTTGTTGGCAGCATTATTCTTATTTGCTGGTTGGTTGCACTTACAACCCAAGTTCCGTCCTAGCCTGTCTTGGTTCAAGAGTGCTGAACCCCGTTTGAACCACCACTTAGCTGGTTTATTCGGCGTTAGCTCCTTGGCTTGGGCTGGTCACTTGATTCACGTTGCTATCCCCGAATCTCGCGGACAGCACGTAGGTTGGGATAACTTCTTAACCACCATGCCCCACCCAGCAGGTTTAACACCTTTCTTCACAGGTAACTGGGGTGTTTACGCTCAGAACCCTGACACTGCCAGCCATATTTTTGGTACATCTCAAGGTTCCGGTACAGCGATTCTGACTTTCTTGGGTGGCTTCCATCCTCAAACAGAATCCTTGTGGCTGACCGACATGGCTCACCACCACTTGGCGATCGCAGTTATCTTCATTGTTGCCGGTCATATGTACCGCACTAACTTTGGAATTGGTCACAGCATCAAAGAAATGCTCAATTCCAAATCCGGTTTAATCCCCGGTAGCAAGAGTGAAGGTCAATTCAACCTGCCTCACCAAGGTCTGTACGACACCATCAACAACTCACTGCACTTCCAGCTGTCCTTAGCTTTGGCAGCACTAGGAACCATCACTTCCTTGGTAGCGCAGCATATGTACTCCCTGCCTCCTTACGCTTTCATTGCTAAGGACTACACAACACAGGCAGCACTGTACACCCACCACCAGTATATTGCTGGCTTCTTGATGGTTGGTGCTTTCGCCCACGCCGCCATCTTCTGGGTACGTGACTACGACCCCGAACAAAACAAGGGCAACGTACTCGACCGGATTTTACAGCACAAAGAAGCGATTATCTCTCACCTCAGCTGGGTATCGCTATTCTTAGGCTTCCACACCCTCGGTCTGTATGTACACAACGACGTAGTAGTTGCTTTCGGTACTCCTGAAAAGCAAATCTTGATTGAGCCTGTGTTCGCCCAGTTCATTCAAGCTGCTCACGGTAAAGTACTGTATGGTTTAGATACTCTGTTATCTAACCCCGACAGCATCGCCTACACAGCTTATCCTAACAACGGCAACGTTTGGTTAGGCGGCTGGTTGGATGCCATCAACTCCGGCACTAACTCCCTATTCCTAACAATTGGCCCTGGCGACTTCTTGGTACACCACGCTTTCGCTTTGGCTATTCACACCACCACCCTAGTACTTGTTAAAGGTGCTTTGGATGCTCGTGGTTCTAAGCTGATGCCCGATAAAAAGGACTTCGGCTATGCCTTCCCTTGCGACGGTCCAGGCCGTGGCGGTACTTGCGACATCTCCGCTTGGGACTCCTTCTACCTAGCTATGTTCTGGATGTTAAATACCATTGGTTGGGTAACCTTCTACTGGCACTGGAAACATCTAGGTATTTGGCAAGGTAACGTTGCTCAGTTCAACGAAAACTCCACTTACTTAATGGGCTGGTTCCGTGACTACCTCTGGGCTAACTCCGCTCAGTTGATTAACGGATACAACCCCTACGGCGTGAATAACCTGTCTGTTTGGGCTTGGATGTTCCTGTTTGGTCACCTAGTTTGGGCAACCGGTTTCATGTTCCTCATCTCTTGGAGAGGTTACTGGCAAGAGTTGATTGAAACCCTTGTTTGGGCGCACGAGCGTACTCCTCTAGCTAACTTGGTTCGCTGGAAAGATAAGCCCGTTGCTCTCTCCATCGTTCAAGCTCGCTTGGTAGGTTTAGCTCACTTCACCGTTGGCTATGTTGTTACCTATGCAGCGTTCTTGATTGCCTCTACTGCTGGTAAGTTCGGTTAATTCCGCTACTAGTTTTATAGGTGAGTAATAAAAATCCCCTGCCGTCTGGTGGGGGATTTTTTGTAGAGCTTAATATCCTGCCAGGAGATGGAGATCCTACATCAGCGTATTCTTCAAAAGTTTGCTGCTGATACAACTAGATAAGGCAAAAGCGATCGCCATAAACATTGATAAACATTGATAGAAATATATATCCTAAAATTAAATTAGGTAAATCATCTGGAATATGGAAAAACTACAAACCTCATTTAAACAAAAAGAAATAGAGGAAACTTTCACCACACTTGTCAACCAGTGGCGTGAACAGAATCGGGGTGTATCATCAACCAATCAAATGTGTATGCACCTAGCCTATCAACAAATTATAGGAATGGGAGAGCCTGTAATACCGTTACTACTCAGAGAACTTGAAAAAAAATCTGGACGCTGGTTTTGGGCATTAAAATGTATTTCTAGACAAGATCCTGTACCTCCAGAGTACAGAGGAAAAACAAAATAAATGACTAGAGCATGGCTTGAGTGGGGAAAGCAAAGGGATTACATTTAGAAAGTGTAGAAAATATTCAGCATCAATACATTTATCTTATTTACAAACAAACCTAATTTATGAATAACTGGCAAGAACGCATTAGTATTAATCCTCAAGTGTGTCACGGTAAACCATGTATTAAAGACACACGTATCATGATATCAGTTATCCTTGATAACCTTGCTGATGGACTGACCTTTGAAGAAATAGTCAAAGATTATCCACCACTAACTTTAGAAGATGTCAAAGCGGCTATTGCTTATGCAGCACAACTAACTAGGGAAGAGGAACTGTTACCACTGCGATGACCAAAATGTTAGTGAAACTTGACGAGAACATGGCACAAAGTCACGTTGACTTTTTACACAAATCTGGTTATAGTGCTGACCGAGTTACAGATGAAGGATTATCTGGTGCAAAAGATGAAGTTGTTTGGCAACAAGTCTGTGCTGAGGAAAGATTTTTCATTACCCTTGATTTAGACTTTTCTGATGTTCGCCGTTTTCCACCAGGTACGCATCCTGGTATTTTATTATTGCGATCGCGTAATCGTAGCCGTCAAGCTGTCCTAGAAATTTTAACTCGCGTAGTCAATGAACAATCTTTAGTAGCTTTGAAGGGTTGTCTTGTGGTTGCAGATGAAATCCAGACAAGAATCCGTCGTCCGCTTCCAGAAACATAACATAAGTTTTTCAGCCACTAATTTAAAAATCCATTAACTCTCTAGATTCATAGAGACTTGTGTCAACTTTTCTAGCAACTTGTAAACTCCTGTACCAATTTTATTTTCTGGATAATCTGGATCATTGGGGTTACATTCACCAAGTATTTTTGCTCTGGTAATTGCTTCTGGGATATATTGCATTAGTTGTGCATAACATGGTTGCTTCTGAGCTTGGTGAATCCTATTCCATAATTTCTTACACATTCCTGGTCTTTTTTTAATATATTCTTTTTGAATTTCTTCTTTCAGGCTAGTATCTTTTGACTCTGCTGGAATAGCATCTAGTAAAGTTATTTCTAAATCAAAAAAGTGTAGTATTAACCAAATTTCAAAGCAGGGATTACTAATACATAACTTATATATAGGATTCTCACAACATTTTTGAGCCAATTCAGAAATAGTTAGTTTACGATTATCGTAGTCGTCAGTGTCTATTATCATCCATAATTCATCATATTCTTGAAGGTCGTAATTTTCCTTTAATTCTTCATAGAATTTAAGTAATGTTTTATATACATATTGAGGATCTGAGTTTCCAGCTTCTTGTTCTTTTCTATCTATAAACTCGACATGAATATTACTGAGACGAAAATCTTCTTCATATTTTATTGTTAAGGCATTAAAATATTGATATTCAGTTTTATCACCTTCCGCAGCTATTATATATAATTTCCATTTTTTATCTTCACCACATTTACTAGCAATATAACTGGATCTACCTTGATAATCTGTATTCCTTTCTCTTCCCATTTTATTACTCGTGACTCCATCCCAATGTTTTTAAGTCTTTAATAAAAGGTATTGCTCCAAATCTTCCATTAAGATATCCAGCAGCTAAATCGAGATTGTCAACGTCTGTATTAGCTAAAGAATAAAGTACAGATTGTCCATGCTTATCTTTTTCTACAAACCAAATCTCATCTTTTCTAAAAATATCTTTTATGTCTAGTAAATAAACTTCATGCGTCGTAGCAATTAACTGACTATTTAAACTTGTATTTTCAGGATTATTCAGAAAATAATTAAAAAGTTTCTTCATCAGTAAAGAATGTAGACTCCTTTCAATTTCATCTATTACATAAACAGCATTTCCCCGTGCTAAGTGCATTAGCATAGGGAATAAATCAATTAATCTTTGCGTTCCATCTGACTCTTCGGATATTTCAAATTCTACTTCCCTATTTTCTTTGTCAAACCTAACTGGTGATAAATTGAGAACTGTTAATTTGTCGGTTTCGTCTTTTGCTTTAGAGATAATACATTGTAATATAGGTATAAATATTGCATTATTTTCACCTTCTTCATAAGGAAACTCTTTCTTAATTTCATCTTTAATTTCTGAGGGTATTTCTTTATAGTGATCTAAATCAGTTGTTTTAGTAATAATCTTTTTAATTCCTAAATCTAAGGATTCTAAAAAGTTACTCAGAGAATCTTGTACTGTAAAAAAAGGTAGTGTAGGCCTAGAATTAGGAAAAACAATTTTTAAAACATCACTAAACCATTCAAATATATGTTTTAACTCTTTAATTTTTCTTTCTTGTGAATTAGTCAAAAACAGTAAGTTTTCTCTTGTACTCGTGGCTTCATAACGAATTCTATTTTTTTCATCTTCCGAAATATTCAAGAAAAATTCGTGTTTAAAATTATGAAAATTAATATCTTCCCCTTTTCTTTCATAAATTGGTGTTTCCATATTTACACCAATTTCAAATAACCATTCTTCATGAATTTTGTGTTTATCAACTAAAAAGCCATAAGCATACTGTTTATCATGAGTTTTAAACTCAAATTCAAATCTAGATGGTTTTGTATAACAGGATTTATCAAGTTTAAAATTATTAATATTGATATTTGTATTTTTTTCTACACCCTCAACAATAAAATTTCTAGCAAATTTCATAGCCTTAATTAAGTTAGATTTGCCAGAAGCATTAGCACCATAAATTATAGATGTTCTGAGTAATTTGATGGACTCCTGAGACTCACCTACAACTACATGATGACTATGATGGGTATCATCTGAAGCAATCATGTTAAAGTCTATCCTTTGGTTAAAGGATAAGAAGTTTTCTACTGTAAATCTGATTAACATAATTATTGAAGTATATAGTCAATTCCTTTTATAATACTTATAAAAAACTTCTAAAATTTAATGTTTTTATCAATGTTACTTCTTATTGTGGAGCAGGCATCTTAACTGGAATTGATATTAGGCGGGCAAGATGCCCACCCTACTGTTATTGAAAATGGTGTAAGATATCAGGGTTATTCTGGCATTAAAAACTTGGCGACAGTTTGCACATCCTTATCACCACGTCCAGAACAATTAAGGACAATTCGCGGACTACCACTCAGTTGAGGACAGAGGGTTTCCAAATAGGCGATCGCATGGGCGGTTTCCAAAGCGGGTATAATGCCCTCCAAGCGAGATAGACGCTGGAAAGCTGCCAAAGCCTCCCCATCGGTGACGCTGTAATATTCCGCTCGTCCCATATCCTTCAAATAACTATGTTCAGGTCCCACCCCCGGATAATCTAAACCTGCACTAATAGAGTGGGCCTCAATAATTTGTCCCTCTTCATCTTGCAACAGATAGCTCATTGCCCCGTGCAGTACACCAATCTGTCCTTTTGTCAAGGTAGCAGCGTGTTTTTGTGTATTCACACCTTCGCCGGCGGCTTCTACGCCAATTAAGCGAATAGAAGGCTCATTGACAAACTCGTGAAATAATCCCATAGCGTTGGAACCACCACCCACACAAGCAATGAGAATCTCTGGTAAACCCCCCCACTTTTCCACAGCTTGGGCGCGGGTTTCTTGACCAATCACAGCGTGAAAATCCCGAACCATCATCGGGTAAGGATGGGGTCCAGCTACCGAGCCTAAAATATAATGGGTTGTTTCCACATTGGTCACCCAATCGCGGATAGCCTCAGAAGTCGCATCCTTGAGGGTTCCCGTTCCCGCTTCCACCGGACGCACTTGGGCCCCCATCAAGCGCATTCTAAACACATTCAAGGCTTGGCGTTCCATATCATGAACGCCCATGTAAATCACACATTCCAGGCCAAACCGAGCGCAAACTGTAGCTGTAGCTACCCCATGCTGTCCTGCGCCGGTTTCCGCAATAATTCTTTGCTTACCCATGCGCTTGGCTAACAATACTTGACCCAGAGCATTATTAATTTTATGAGCGCCAGTGTGATTTAAATCTTCACGTTTTAAGTAAATTTGTGGACCTGTACCATCTGGGCGGGCATAATGAGCCGTGAGGCGTTCCGCAAAATACAACGGTGTAGCGCGTCCCACATAGTCTTTTAATAAATGTTGTAATTCCTCTTGAAAACTGGGGTGATGGCGGTATTGCTGATAAGCTAATTCTAATTCAGCTAAGGCCGGCATCAGTGTTTCCGGGACGTACTTACCGCCAAAGCGTCCAAAGCGTCCTTGGATATCGGGAACCTGAGCATTAAATTGGGAATTTGGAGAGAGGGGTGTGGTAGTCACGGAAAATTTTAGATCACAGGATGAATGTAATTATTTTAAAACGATTTCCCAATTCTCAGTCGTCTAGATCCTCGGAATCTTTTACCTACTGCTGGGAGGAAACTAGAAAAATGCAGTTGTGCGGTTAGCTTTCATCCCTTGGCGAAAGTTACCATAGTGATAGGGTAGCCAGAGTCAGAAAAGGTAACTGCGCTACTGTATATTAGCCAGATGAGATTTTTTTTCTGAATCACAAAATTTATGTCCTCTTCTAAATCTTCTGACAATCGCTTTGTCTACCGTGAATTTGGTGATGATCACTCTGCTGCTACACAAAGGGCGATTCCGGAATTACCACCCCAGCAACAAAACCTGAAGATACAGGCTTCCCGCAAGGGACGCAAGGGGAAAACTGTGACAGTGATTACTGGTTTTCAAACCAAACCCGAAGTTTTAGCTGGTTTAGTTAAGCAGTTGAAAACTCAATGCGGTACAGGTGGGACTGTCAAGGATAATGAAATTGAAATTCAGGGCGACCATAAACAGAAGATTTTAGAGATTATGACTACATTAGGTTACAAAGCCAAAATTAGCGGCGGCTGATGGGTGTGGTTTATTTTGTACATAGTGTTTAAATTACAAAGCAGGTGCTTCTAATCTGCTCAGGAGGTTATCATGGATTTAATTCGGATTTTGTGTGCTATTTTTCTTCCGCCTCTGGGAGTGTTTTTACAGGTGGGGTTTGGTCTACAATAATTTAATGAATTTATAGTCATTTATGTACATTTGTAGTATAATATTATTATGAATGTACGATTATTAAATGAATGAAACTATCTGATTATGCAAAAAAGGTAGGGATAAGTTATAGAACTGCGTGGCGTTGGTACAAATCCGGCGTAATCACAGGTTATCAACAACCTACAGGAACCATAATTATTAATCTACCTGAAACCAAC
>NZ_JAQMUH010000014.1:0-20900 GCF_028331025.1 Anabaenopsis arnoldii
AAATCAAGCATAATTTGCTGTCTAATTATTTAATACAGCAACTCAAACGCCCAAGTATTCCTATGTGCTTGGTTTAATTGAAATTGTCCCGTGGCGCGGCTCCCTCCGCTCCCTATTTGTGCCAGTTGCGTAAGTCCTGAATTTGATACAATTACCTTGGTCATCACATCCTTGATAGGAGAGATTGCCTGTATTATTTACACCTGACCAAGAGTTGCGACCACCAATAGTGATTGTCCATTTACCATTAGTGAAGGTTTCTAATTCACTGGATTGGGGTTCACCTGTTGATGTTTCCTGCAAAATTTCCATTTGGGAAATTATTGATTCTTGACGAGTTTTACCGCAGGGTTCAGCACTTTCACAATCATTTAATGATGCGATTTCATAAGATGCGCGTACTTTCTGATTTAAATATTTGTCTGCTTGGTCGCAAATCTCAAAGGATGCTCCGACATTATGTTCTTTTCCCTGATCATCTACTATGGTGGCGTAGCAGATAATATCGCCGGTGACTAATTCCTTGACTGTAGCGATTGTTGGCTGATTATTGCTGGAAGCTTTATTACTATTGTCTGTGCTTGTATTATCTCCCCCCGTAGATGATGTATCCGCTGTTATCGTTTGATTTTCCGTTATTTCTCCCCTATTGTTTGTAGTATTTGTATTGTTATTGCCAGTATTACTTGGGGAATTGGTACAACTATTAATCAAAATTGATGAAACAATTATTACCAGGGTAGCAATTAACTTATTCATGATACTTTGAATTCAAGTTTTAATAGAAGAATACAGTTTGAAGAAACACTATCTGAATCTGAAGAGTTAAAAGCTATATAATTTAATATTCTAATATAGCAATCCTAAATGATTTATGAACAATTTCTGTTCCCTGTTCCCTGTTCCCTGTTCCCTTTCCTCACTCATAATTTCTCAAGTCAAATAGGATGACTATATTCGATTTAATATTCGCCCCGGCATAATCAAAAGTTGGTACTCAGAGGATGTTTGATAAGTTTTCAACAGGTAATTTTTATTTTAGGGAACAGGGAACACACCGAACAGGGAATGGGGAATGGGGAATGGGGAACCGAAACAATAAAATCCAGTCCCCTCCCCTTACAAGGGGAGGGTTAGGGAGGGCTCAAACAATAGTTGATACACTAATCATGACTTGACAAAGATCCTCTAATTAATATTTGAAACTTGCCAATTTATCAGGAGGAAATGCGCCATTTTCAGTAATGATGGCTGTAATTAATTCAGCTGGGGTAACATCAAAAGCCGGATTGTAGAAATCAACAGCCCCTGGTGTCAATATAGTATCGCCAACTTGGTATATTTCCCCTGGGTGACGTTCCTCGATGGGAATTTTACTACCATCGGGTAAACTAAAATCCACAGTAGACAAGGGAGCCGCAACAAAGAAAGGTATATGATGAGCCTTAGCAGCGATCGCCACACTATAAGTACCAATTTTATTAGCAGTATCACCATTAGCAGCAATGCGGTCTGCACCCACCACCACAGCATGAATTAAACCCCGTTGCATACAATGGGCAGCCATACTATCAGTAATTACCGTAACTGGAATACCTTCTTGAACACATTCCCAAGCCGTAAGTTTTGCCCCTTGGAGACGGGGGCGAGTTTCGTCAGCAAAGACACGTTCTAATCGTCCCGACTTCCAAGCAGAACGCACAACACCCAATGCTGTACCATAGCCAGCAGTAGCTAACGCCCCCGCATTACAGTGAGTGAGAATTGTCAGCTTTTGTGGGGTTGGGGGTAATGCGGCCAAACCATGGTCACCAATAGCGTGACAGGTTTGTAAATCTTCAGCATGAATAGCTTGGGCTGTTTCCCAGAGCTTTTGTGTAATTTCTGTGACAGTTCCCAGAGTTTCATAAGCAGTTTTCATCATGCGGCTAATAGCCCAAAATAAATTAACTGCTGTGGGGCGTGTAGAACGCAACAAATCGGCGACCTTTTCTAAGCGTTCTAAAAACTCGTGGTGATTTTGGTTCTCAATTTCTCTTGCACCAAGATACATCCCATAGGCGGCCGCGACACCAATAGCTGGCGCACCGCGAACAATCATAGTTTTAATCGCCTGCGCCATGTCTTCACTGCGGTGAATTTGGACGACAGTATACTCATTAGGGAGGCGAGTTTGGTCAATGAGGGAAACGGAATTATTCTGCCAAATAACGGGGTAAAGCATGGGAGAAAATTAAGAAGATGGTGGGGATGTATAAGCCTGGTGCCTATTGGGGAAAATAAGCGATAATCATGGCTACTTGGGGTTGATTACGAGCGATGACTTCTGGTGCATAACCCAGAAGTGAAAATAGTTGACTTTTTTGCTCAACAGTCCCATTTAACACCAATAGGTCGTTAGTTTTGAGTAATCGAGAGACTTGACGCACAAAATTACCACGCACCTTTTGAATTGGTGTGTCTGGAGGTGCTGGAATATCTGGAGGTTGTACAGTGGTTTCTCGTACTGATTCCACTTGTAATAGTTGTAGCGATGCTTTGAGTTCCGTGGCTAGGGCTTTGGCTAATTGGATATTTGCCCCAAAAGAAGTCGCGTAAGTTTGTTGGGTGGTGAAGGCTAAAAATACTCGCCTTGTATGCTCAATTGGTAATGGAAACCGAGTTACTAGAACTGGTACTGAACTGCGATTAACAATCTTGTCAATGACACCGCCAAATAAATTTTCTTGATAAGTTGAGTAACCCTTCCAACCGCAAATAATCACACTAGCTTGTTGTTCTTCTGCGACACGAGCAATACCTTTATCAATTGATTCATCAATGCGACCAATGGTGGTAACCTTGGTAACAGCAGCATGGGCAATCATTTCGGCAGTGGATAATAATTGATTTTGTCTAGTCTTATCCTCTGGGGAAATGATGGAATTTTTCTCTAGTAAAATATGTAGGGGTAACAAAGTCCCTTTTGCAGATTTTGCGAGAATAATTGCCAACTGGAGCAAATTATCCTCAGTGCTGGGGTTAGCAACTGGGACTAAAACGCGATCGCCTATGTTGAGGTTGTTGGCTTTTTGACTAGTGAGTTCTCCCTGGTGAAGTTTTTGTCCCCACTGTGCTGTAATCCAAGGAGAAGCAACACAGGTAACTAAAATCATGGCGATGGTGCCATTCACGGTTAACTGGTCAACCAAATCGATTTTATAAGCAACGGTAATAGCCGCGAGAGTGGAAGCAGCTTGAGCCACAGACAGCCCAAACATTACCATAATATTGTCAAAATTCATTCCAAATAACTTACCAGCACCCCAAGCCGGAATGAACTTGACAATAATGGCCACAGTCACCATGACAGCTGATACTAGTAGCGATCGCGGCTCTTGAATCAGAATCCGGGGATTTACCAACATCCCCACAGAAATCAGGAAAAATGGCACAAACAGGGTATTACCGATAAATTGAATCCGATTCATTAGGGGGCTGAGGTGAGGTATTAGTTGAGTAATAGCAACCCCTGCTAAAAAAGCCCCAATAATTGGCTCAATTTGGACTAATTGTGCTCCGTAGGAAACCACAAACAAAGTAGCTAAAACAAAGGTAAACTCTGCTCCTTCGTCGTGTCCAAAGCGCTGAAAAAACCAGCGTCCCACACGGGGAAGTCCCCAAAGTGTGAGAAAAGTGTAGGTAATCAGTGAGGGAATTAGGAATAGCCAGAAACCCAGGGTTAAATTACCTTCATGTGCCCTCACCACCACCGCCAATACTAAAAGTGCCAGAATATTGGTGATTAAAGTCCCCCCCAGAGTGGTAGTCATTACCTGCGATCGCATAATACCCAGTTTGCTTGCGATAGGTAATGCTAGAAGAGTATGAGAAGCGAAACATGATGCCACAAGAATACTTGGCAATAAATCGTAGCCGATGGACATCATGGCAGCAGCACCTAAAATCATAGGTACTAGAAAGGTAGCTAATCCAAAGATAACCGCCTTATCAGCGTTGTATTTCATGTCATCCAGGCTAGTTTCCAGACCTGCCATGAACATGAGAAATAATAAACCTACTGTACCCAGTAGTATAATTGTGTTATCTCGTGCCAACAATCCCAGGCCATTGGGACCGACTACAACCCCAGCCAAAATTAACCCCACAATGCCAGGTAGTCGAATTTTCTCAAATAACAGGGGAGCGATGAGCATAATCCCCAAAATCATCAGAAATACCGGTACTGGGTCTTTGATGGGTGTTGAGATCAGGGTAGTCATTAATAAATTATTCATATCCTGCCCTAGGGTTGCGATAGCGCGATCGCTGCTGCAAGCAGATCGCATCTGGATTTTACATCACTTACGCAAAATACCCGTCAAACTCTCATTTCTCCGTTTCTTCTGTGCTTGTGGTGGTTTATTCTTCGGTGAGTTTTGCGTAAGTTCTATTTTAGAAGGTGAGTAGCTACTATCTGATTGATGTCAGTCCCAATACAGAATCAAGATGCGAAAAAAAGGTGAGTTATCCTCACCTGATTAATTAATCAATGCAGTTAGTTTTGATCATGTCATGTTGATTAACCGGAGATGATATCAGTCCCTATCGCCCTAGATAACATTAGATGCTTGCTTTTGAAAGAAAGCAGCCATAACTCTTTCAGTTATTTGACGACTAGTTAAACCTAATTCGGCCTTAGATTCTTCCGGTGTGGCATGGTCTACTAAAATATCGGGTACACCAATACGCTTGACAGGAACCACAACATCGGAATCTAGTAGTGCTTCGGCCACAGCAGAACCAAAACCACCCATAACACAGCCTTCCTCCAACGTAACAACGCGGCCGATTTGCTTGGCCAGGGGTACAATTAATTCTGTATCCAAGGGCTTGACAAAACGGGCATTGATTACAGTTGCCTCGATGCCATGTTCACTGAGCATTTGTGCTACTTGCATACTAGGATGTACCATGGTGCCGTAGCCGATAATTAAAACATCATCGCCGTGACGAAGGATTTCCCCTTTACCGATATCTAAAGGTTCCCAGCCTTCTTCCATGAGGGGAACACCGTAGCCGTTACCACGGGGATAGCGCATGGCAATTGGTCCACTGGTGTAGTTAATACCAGTTACCATCATGCGTTGTAGTTCCGCTTCGTCCTTAGGTGCCATCATCACCATATTAGGAATACAGCGCAGATAGGCAATATCATACATACCTTGGTGGGTAGGTCCATCGGCACCGACAATTCCCGCCCTGTCTAAACAGAAGAACACAGGCAAGTTTTGAATACAAACATCATGAATGATCTGGTCGTAAGCCCGCTGGAGGAAAGTTGAGTAAATGGCTGCCACAGGGCGCATTCCTTCACTGGCTAAACCGGCACATAGGGTAACGGCGTGTTGTTCAGCGATACCCACATCGATATATTGATTGGGTAGTTTAGCCTGGAGTTTATCTAAACCCGTTCCCGTAGCCATTGCAGCTGTAACCCCAATAACTTTGGGGTTTTGTTCCGCGAGTTTAACTAATGTGTGGGAAAAGACTTTGGCATAGGAGGGAGGTTTGGGCTTGGTAGAGGGAATAGCTTTCCCTGTGGTCAGGTTAAATGGACTTTGGGCATGGTAGCCTACTTGGTCTTTTTCGGCGATTTCATAGCCTTTGCCTTTAACGGTAATCACATGCACCAAAACCGGCCCTGTCATTTCATGGGCTTGGTGGAAGGTAGCAATTAGTTCCTCTAGGTTGTGGCCATCCACTGGTCCAATATAAGTAAAACCTAGTTCTTCAAAGACTGCGCCTACCTTGGGAACTGCTAAACGCTTCATTCCTTCTTTGATGCGTCCGAGTTCGGGAGATAAAGATTCACCAACAAAGGGAATCTGTTTAAACTGTTCCTCAAAATTATCTGTGATAAACTGCACCGGTGGACTGAGGCGCATTTTATTCAGGTAACGGGGAATTGCTCCGACGTTGGGAGAGATGGACATCTCATTGTCGTTGAGAACAACTAGCAGTTTAGTTTTAGGTAGGTGTCCTGCATGGTTGATGGCTTCTAAAGCCATTCCTCCAGTTAAAGCACCATCACCAATTACGGCTACTGATTTAAATTTTTCTCCTTTCAATTCTGCCGCTAAAGCCATACCCAGTGCGGCGGAAATACTGGTAGAAGCGTGTCCAGCACCAAAGTGATCAAATTTGCTCTCACACCGCTTGAGATAGCCTGCAATGCCATCTTTCTGTCTGAGGGTATGAAAGTTGTTGTATCTTCCGGTAATTAGTTTATGGGGATAAGCTTGATGTCCTACATCCCAAATGACTTTATCCCGATCCAAGTCCAGTGTCTGGTAAAGTCCTAGTGTTAACTCTACAACTCCTAAACCAGGCCCTAGATGTCCCCCACTTGTTGCTACGGTTTGTAGGTGCTTGTCTCGGATCTGGCGGGCGATTTGTTGCAATTGCCGGATTGACAAACCATGCAACTGGTTAGGATGGGTGATTTCACTCAGATGCATATTATGGGGTGTTCCTCTCTAAACTCTACTTCTATCATTTTTTAATTTTCCCACGGTGGGGATGTCTCTGGAATGATTTAGTCACAATTATTCCCCATCGTCATTTTTCTGCAGGTGGGATCACGTCGGGTGTGAGTGACATTTCTAGTTGTGGTTGCTGTCTTTGTAAATATTGACTCAATACATACGCCATATCTCCACGGGTCATAGGCCGTAATGGTAAGATGTTATTTTGGTCGTCTGTGTTGATCAATCCTTCGGTAACTACTGTGGCGATCGCTTTCCTAGCCCATACTGGAATTGATTCTGCATCTGGATGCTGATCAAGTATTTCATTTACGATGTCGTCACCAAACTGAAATACACCATAAGCTTGGGCAAAAATCGCTAAGGCCTCTGCCCTGGTCACCCTTTGATTAGGGAAAAATAAATTCCCCCGATATCCTTTCATAATATCGGTTTTAAGCACTGTCTGAATGTCCTTAAATGCCCAATGGGAAGGAGGAACATCTGGGACATTTTGAGACTCTTGTATTTTAACGGGTTCCCTTTGAGCTAGGTTAAATACTTTCACTAAAATTGCCGCCAATTCCGCCCTACTTATCATCCTTTCTGGATAAAATTTGCCATCTGGTGAATTGGCCATTAACTTAGCTGCAATCACTTGTTGAATTGCTGGGGATGGCAAGTTATCACTAGGTTCTACTGCTCTGGCTACGCTTAATGTTAAGTTGTGTAGTAGTAATACTAAGGAAAGAGTAGCTAGCAAGTTTCGCTGATTTCTCATGATGTTAATTGGGCTATTCTGCATCTATAAATAGCTGAGAGCATCACCTGGTTGGGTGAGTCTCAAAATGTTCTCTGCGGTTGGTTGACGCATTTTTAATTGATTAAGTTGCCATGATTTTCAGTCAATAACTAGTCGGGTGGTTTTAGTCAATCAATCATTTTGTACTAAGGTATATGTACGATTTTGCTAATTATAATTTCATCAAAGTTGACCTGGTTTTGATTAATTTAGTCACTAGTCATTACTGCTTGAGGGTGCCTACGCTAGCAGTGGATACTGAGAATTTAACCCTGAATTTCCGAAAGGATAAGTAAGTAACCATTGCAACAAATCACCAAGTAATTGTACTGTGAATTAACTGTGAGACCCAAACCAAATAAATATTATAACCTGTGGTCTATAAATCATGTGGCTTGCGGAAATGATGGGGAATTTTGCCTGAGTGAATTGGGAATTGACTAGGATGTAGTATAGTCGGCCGTGATAGACCATTTAGTCAATATTTCAGGAGTTTTGGGATGAGTGCAACAGCAGACCCCGTGAAGTTGATGAAGCAAGAAGTTGGCAAGGCGGCCGCCGCCCTGGTAAAATCAGGCTCGATTGTCGGTTTGGGTACAGGGTCAACCACAGCTTATACAATTCAGTTTTTAGGCGATCGCCTCAAATCTGGTGAACTTAAAGATATTGTGGGTATTCCTACCTCTTTTCAATCAGAAGTCCTAGCCAAAGAATACGGCGTACCTCTGACCACCTTAGATGCTGTTGACCATATTGATATTGCCATTGATGGGGCTGATGAAGTAGACCCCAACAAAAATTTAATTAAAGGCGGTGGTGCAGCCCATACCCGCGAGAAGGTAGTGGACTACCTGGCAAATCAATTTATCGTTGTAGTAGATGCTGGTAAATTAGTAACCCGCTTGGGTTCTTCTTTCGCCGTACCGGTAGAAGTTATACCGATGGCTATTACCCCTGTTACCAACGCCATTAAAAAACTCGGTGGTAAACCTGAACTCCGCATGGGTGTAAAAAAGGCAGGACCGGTCATTACAGACCAAGGTAATATGGTATTAGATGTCAGGTTTGATTCTATTGATGACCCTGTTGCCTTAGAAAAAACACTGAATAATATTCCTGGTGTCTTGGAAAATGGGATCTTTGTCAACTGTGCAGATGTAGTTTTAGTGGGCGAAGTTAAAGACGGTCAGCCTTTAGTACGACAACTTTAAGGCTAACATGGGGAGTCGGGGAGATAATTACCTCTTCCCCATGTCCTCCGGGTTAATTACTTAATATAAATTACACATTTACTTACGCTTCCTGAGCATAAAGCAACCTGGTAAAATCAGGTAATGACAAAACTGATATCCTCGGTAATTCCTCCTTGCACTTGGAGTCGTCCCATCGGTTTGGGTTGGGAGAAGCCCTATACCGTCCGTTATGCTAGTAATATTGATGATGGACCATGGCACGGTATGCCTTTGGGTGGCTTTGGTGCGGGTTGTATCGGACGATCTTCACGAGGAGAGTTTAATCTGTGGCATATTGACGGCGGTGAACATACGTTTCAAAATATCCCCGGTTGTCAATTTAGTGTGTTTGAGTCCGATGGTAAATTTTCTCAAGCTTACGCTTTGGCTACAGAAGCACCAGAAAATTCTAGTCTCCCAGAGTGGAAATGGTATCCAGCATCCACACAGACACAGGAAACAGGAACTTATCACGCCCTATATCCCCGGAGTTGGTTTGTCTACGAAAATGTATTTCAAGCCGAGTTAACCTGTGAGCAGTTTTCCCCAATTTGGGCAGAGAATTATCAAGAAACTAGCTACCCTGTAGCAATTTTTCATTGGAATGCTCATAATCCCACAAATGCACCTATAACTTTAAGTATTATGCTCACGTGGGAAAATATGGTGGGCTGGTTTACTAATGCGCTGAAGTCTCCAGAAGTGAGAATACGGGATGATGGTAGTCCGGTTTATGCATATCAGCCACTTTTAGGTAAGAGTCAAGGTAATTACAATTTTATAGCAGAAAACACAGAATATTTCAGTTGTATTTGTAGCCAAGTAACTGGTGATGATTCAGTAGGAGAAGGTGATGGGAGTTGGTGTATTGCGACCATTAAACATCCCATGGTAGAAGTATTTTACCATACTCGCTGGGAACCGGCGGGGACGGGGGAAGATGTATGGCAAAGCTTTACTGTAGATGGTTCTTTGCCTAATTATCAAGATACAACTCCTGCATTAGAAAATACACAAATAGGGGTAGCGATCGCAGTCCGGTTTACTCTGCAACCAGGAGAAAGTTTAGCAATTCCCTTTGTTGTGTCTTGGGACTTTCCGGTAACAGAATTTGCAGCGGGGATTAACTATTACCGCAGATATACAGATTTTTTTGGTCGGAGTGGTAATCATGCTGGGGCGATCGCCTCTACAGCCCTGACAGAATATCAAACCTGGTATAAAAAAATTCAAGCCTGGCAACAGCCAATTATTGACCGCCAAGACCTACCAGACTGGTTGAAAATGGCTCTATTTAATGAGCTATATGACCTAACCAGCGGCGGAACTCTGTGGAGTGCAGCTTCAGAACTTGACCCCATGGGTCAGTTTGCGGTGCTGGAGTGCTTAGACTATCGCTGGTATGAAAGTCTAGATGTGCGCTTGTATGGCTCCTTTGGGCTATTAGTCCTGTTTCCTGAACTAGAAAAATCAGTGATGCGAGCATTTGCTAGAGCAATTCCCCAGAGTGATACTCATCAGCGGGTGATTGGCTATTATTATACCATTGGAGCAGAGGAAACAACCGCATCTCGCAAAGTGTCCGGGGCAACACCCCATGATTTGGGCGCACCTAATGAACACGTGTGGGAGAAAACTAATTATACCTGTTATCAAGACTGTAATCTGTGGAAGGATTTGGGTAGTGATTTTGTCTTACAAGTATACCGGGATTTTTTGCTCACAGGTGCTGAGGATGTGCAGTTTTTAGTAGATTGTTGGGAGGGAATTGTGCAGACCCTCGACTATCTCAAGGCTTTTGATTTGGATGGTGATGGGATTCCGGAAAATTCTGGCGCACCTGACCAAACTTTTGATGATTGGCGTTTACAAGGTGTGAGTGCTTATTGTGGGGGTCTGTGGTTGGCGGCTTTGGAGGCGGCGATCGCTATTTGTGATATTTTGTTAAACAACCACAGAGGTACAGAGAAAACAGAGGAGTTAAGAGCTAGGTATCAGCTTTGGTTAACCCAGTCTATGCCTGTGTATCAAGAAAAACTTTGGAATGGTAAGTATTTTAGGTTAGATAGTCGGAGCGGTTCGGATGTGGTGATGGCTGACCAGTTGTGTGGACAGTTTTATGCCCGTTTATTGGGATTGCCGGACATTGTACCATGCGATCGCGCTTTATCTGCCTTACAAACTGTTTATGAGGCTTGCTTCCTGAAATTCGGTCATGGTGAATTTGGTGCTGCTAATGGTGTTCTTCCTGACGGTTCACCAGAAAACCCCAATGCTACCCATCCCCTGGAAGTTTGGACAGGAATTAACTTTGGTCTGGCGGCTTTTCTCGTCCAAATGGGGATGCAGGATGAAGGTTTGAAGTTAACAGGTGCTGTGGTACAGCAAATTTACCAGAATGGCTTACAGTTCCGCACCCCTGAAGCTATCACCGCATCTGGTACCTTCCGGGCTAGTACTTATCTGCGGGCTATGGCTATTTGGGCAATTTACCTAGTTATTACTGCCAAAGAACACAATTATAAATAATACTTATTTCTTAATATCTTAATTAAGACACCCCCAGTATTGATAGTATATCATATCAGCCCAACAATTTTACTCCCATGAGTAAAGATTTGTTATTCAATGTGATTAACCGAAGATAGTCTGAATCACCCCACAGCCTCAAGTTGTCTTTTCCCAGCTTTACTTAATCGGTAACGAAAAATACATAAAAAAACATACAGATGTTTTACCATCATGGGTTGGATGCTATTCTGTCTCCAGCTTAATAACTCACTATCTGGAATTTTTGATTTTATTTTCCGGGTATTCCATGAACCAAAAGAACATATAACTAGGGTTAAAAAAGATTTCCCATACTTAGGGATAGCAACTGTTATCTACCAAAATATCAAGAATTAATCAATTTTTAATTCAACCATTTGACACATGGGAATAAATTCCCTATGACCAACTGTTTATCTTCGATCTTGATCTTAGTGCTGAATCCATATCTGTTTATCAAATACCTATGTCAAAAAAATACCAGGAAATCAAATTTACTTAACGACAATGCTCTGAAAACTAGAGCTAAAAAATACATAATTAACTGACCAGGGAAAGCTATTTAAATTAACAGTTATAAGATATAGTCATCCTATTTGACTTGAGAAATTATGAGTGAGGAAAGGGAACACACCGAACAGGGAACAGGGAACAGAAATTGTTCATGAATCATTTAGGATTGCTATACAAAAAACTTGAAACCTGTATCTAGTAATATCCGTATTCAGCGATGAACAGACTTTTAGCTTAATGTCAGTTTATCAAAAGCAACATCATGTCAAATGTAGTGGAAATCTCAAGTTAAGGAAGAAGTTTACAGATGGAATCGGTAGATGTTTTTTTAAACTACTATTTAGCTTTTTATAAAATGTCAACTTCTAGAATAAGTAATTTACTTACAGCAACTTTTTATCTTGTTTATGTTCACTGGAAGTGTAAAAACTAAAACTATTATCAATTGCATTACAGTTACCTGTTAACATAACTTTCTTCCCTGAAGTAAATTAAATTAAAATTTGAAATCAAACAAAAAACAATTAATTTAGACTAGTTTCATGAGAGTGGAGTAAAAGCATGAATCAAGATATTTCTGGAATTAGTAAGAACTTCAGTAAACCAATGAATCCTCAACAATTTGATCAAATAGTAGAAGCGATTATTGCTGGTAAGTATTCCTGGGCTTGTGTTTTAATGCTACGTATAGTTGGTTACAATCCTTTACATTACATTCCCTATCGAACCTACAATCGATTACTCAAGGAAAATACCCGTAATCAAAATATAAAAAATGAAAGTTCCAATATTAATCCTTCATCTAGATGTTTAAGTAAAATGAAAGACATTGCTTAACTTGAGGTGCTGCAAAAGCAAACAAGCGAAATTCATGGTAGTGGTTTGGGTAAATACTCACCACTACAAGTTTCATCCTAGGGATGGATACTTGAAATATAGCAATCCTAAATGATTCATGAACAATTTCTGTTCCCTGTTCCCTGTTCGGTGTGTTCCCTTTCCTCACTCATAATTTTTCAAGTCAAATAGGATGACTATAGAAAAAATAGATACTGATAGATATATCTTTATCTTGCCGAAGATAGATGCACAGATATAATTTAATTTTTATAATCCGTTCTTGAGTCAAATTTACTTGACACACATTTGAATCTAGAAGTATAGACTATAGATTGAAAAGTCATATTTTATGTCCGCAATTGAATAAATCTGTAAATTTATTCCAGACAAAATTAATTATTAATTTCACTTAAAGATATAATCGATATTGAGTAAAGATTTAACTTTTTTTCTCAAAACCCTTGACTGTATTTAAGAAAATTTCTAAAAGGATAACAGTAGGTTAAGACAAGAGATTGAATAACTGTCACTTTTTTTTATTGGACTTATTTTTCAGATTAATCGAAATCTGCTGATGAGATATTAGCTAATATTAGGCTAGTCTGGGAAGTAGATTTGTATTCACAACCTGACCTTAGCTGCTTCTAGGTTCCATTTTTTTATGGGACAAGTTTACACCACATTTTTGGTAATGGAAAAAAAACCAGTTGAAATGTCTTGAGGTTGATATATCAACCTGTATGGCTAGCATAAAAGCTAACAGTAACATCCTCAAAATAGGAGTTATAGAAAAACTCCAAATTACTTACCGACGAGCATCAACCAAGATAACTGGTTGAAGTCACTACCAATATCACACCAAGTTATCAGGGTTAGCCAGTGAGTAGTTTACTGGTTTGAGCTATCTTACCAGAAATTGTTGTTTATGAGATGAGACAACAGCTATGCTTGCTTCATATTTTGTCAGGTTTGCTTACTACTACTTACTAACTATCTATGGTTACGCGACACAAGCTGTGGCTCACACCACAAGAGCGCAGCTTTTAACTAAGAATGTGTTGACTGGGAAAAATAGAAAAATTCCGTGATTTATCGGTAGATTTTTGATTAGTACTCTGATGGCGAGTCGATGACCATAGTCAAAATTTGTGGGTTTTAACTATTTTTAGAACCCACAATTGGTCACCATAGCATAGTAAAAAACCAAGCATTATACATCAATGAAATAGTTAATTAGCTAGTAATTGCTAATTAATATTGCAGTTATCAAGCCTGATTTATAGAGGTTTGAGTATAGCTGCAAGTGATTAAAATGCCCAACTTTTCAATAAATGATGACTGGTAATAGATATGTCACACTCTGTTAGTCAAAGCGAAACTTGGGAAAACTATAACCTGCAAAACATCCAAGAAGGTAAATTTTTAACTCATTTTCAAAGAAAGGCTTTGCTCAAAAGCCTACAAAGTGATTTACAGCCAGAATATCGGCGGCGCATTGAAATTATGTTGTTAGCAGATGTTGGTAAATCTCAAAGCCAAATCTGTGAAATCATAGGTTGTTCTCAGGAAATGGCGCGCTACTGGATTGGTTTAGCAGAAGCAGGTTTAGCACACAAATGGAATGAGCGACCCATCGGTAGACCTAAAATTGTCAATGCTCAGTATTTGGAGCGCTTGAAAGAATTGGTCATCCATAGCCCTCGTGATTATGGCTATGCATTTACCTATTGGACAGCCCAATGGTTAAGCAAACATTTAGCTAACGAATTTAACATTCAAATTAGCGATCGCCACATTAATCGCTTGCTCAAACAAATGGGACTATCAACGAAACGTAAAACTTCCCACCCACTGGAAACTGAGCAACCCAAGGATGCTGGGATTAAGATTTGCGACTTGCAATGTCACTGGTGAAACTAATTTCCATTGGTCATTAAATCTGATTCAGACCAATAAATAATTCTGTCTTGGAGGTCAGGAAATGACATCAGCGTTTTCCCCAGAATACTTAGCGCAACAACTTATCCAAAGCTTAGGTGAGTCGCTGTCAGAACCAGAAATTGAAAGATGCTTAATTGGCGTAGAAATTGTCCAACCAGCAGTAGCCAAGCAATTTTGGCAATCAACAACCGCGCCGAATGGCATATATATCGTTCTTGGGGGTAAGGTCAGACTTTTAGATACCTCGAATAACTTAATTACTACCCTGACAACTGGAGCATCATTTGGCGAACTGACCTTATTTACAGAAGAAGAATTTAGTCCTTATGTGGCTAGAGCTTCTGTGAATTTAAAACTGGCTTATTTTCCCCAAGCCTCATTACAAGAGGCGATTCGCAAACATCCGAGCATTGGCGATCGCCTCAGACAACGTGCCCAACTGTGGGATTTGCTGTTGTTATGTTGCCAAAGCGCCCTAGTTCCTCACAACGGATCTGTAGAAGATATACTCAAAGCCCTAGCTTTATTTGAGCCTCACACTGTAGAAGGGGACTCACTCCCTGTTAAACTCTTCCAAGATACCAAACTTTGGCTATTACATCACGGAGAACTAGAGCATAGTGATGGACGCAGATTAACACCGGGAAATATTTATATACATCCCCAGCAGGAAAATTGGCGCGGGACTCCACCCATCACAATTTACACTCTAAAAAATGCGAGTTGGCAACTAGCATTAGAATTTTGGCCGCAATTGGCTGAGTTATCGCAACAGCGCCAAGAGGTTCTTTTAGAAGCAACTACCCCCAAGAGAACCCCACAATTACCACCAGCAGATCCCACACCGAAAAAAAAGCAAAAACGAGCTTATTTTCCCAGTCCCAGGGTTCAAGTTGGGCATTGGTGGGGACGTTTAAGTAAGCGGTATCCATTCTTTGAACAGCAAAGCGCTGCTGACTGTGGGGCTGCTTGCTTAGTGATGATTAGCCGCTATTGGGGTAAGCGCTTGAGTGTGAATCGACTGCGGGATTTAGCTAACATCAATCGTACCGGTGCTACACTTCGGGGTTTAACAACTGCGGCGGAAAGTATAGGTTTTACTACCCGTCCCGTCAAAGCCAGCTTGGATAAATTAGCACAACAAACCTTACCCGCCATCGCCCATTGGGAAGGCAAACACTATATTGTTGTCTATGAAATCAGCAAAAAACACGTGATTGTTGGTGACCCCGCCTTTAGTCAACGCACCCTCACCCATGACGAATTTAAGGCTGGTTGGACTGGTTACGCATTGTTATTACAACCTACAGCGCAGCTGAAAGAAACTGAGGAAGACAGTACACAATTCTGGCAGTTGTTTGAATTAGTCAAACCCCATTCTAAAGTGCTGCTAGAAGTCTTTGTAGCTTCGGTATTCATTCAGGTATTTGGACTGGTGACACCGTTATTAACTCAGTTGTTATTGGACCGAGTACTGGTGCAGCGTAGCACTCTGACATTAAACGCAGTGGGGTTTGGGTTGCTGATTTTTGGCTTATTCAGTGTGATGATCAATGGACTGCGGCAATATCTCCTAGATCACACAGCTAACCGCATCAGCGTGGCTTTACTGGTGGGTTTTATTAAACACACCTTCCGCTTACCTTTAGCCTTTTTTGAGTCGCGCTATGTTGGTGATATTATTTCCCGGGTTCAAGAAAACTATAAAATTCAGCGCTTCCTCACCGGAGAGGCTCTGTCTATTACCTTGGATTTGCTGACAGTGTTTATCTACGTGGGGTTGATGTTTTGGTATAGTGCACCCATGGCATTATTGAGTTTAACCATCATTCCACCATTCTTTATTTTGGCACTGGTGGCTACACCTTTCTTTCGCCGCATTAATCGGGAGGCTTTTAATGCTACAGCCAACGAAAATAGTTATCTGATTCAATCTCTTACTGGTATTAGCTCCATTCGCTCAATGGCTATTGAACAAACAGTACGCTGGCATTGGGAAGAGCTATTAAATAATGTGATTAAAAAGACCTTTGCCGGGCAGATAATTAGCAACAAAATGCAGCTTTTTAGCTCTGGGATTGAAACTCTAGTAACTACTGGTTTGCTGTGGTTTGGGGCATGGTTAGTTATTCAAAATGACTTGACAATTGGGCAGTTAGTGGCTTTTAATATGTTATTGGGTAACATCATTCGCCCATTTCAAAGGTTAGTTGTTTTGTGGAATCAGTTCCAGGAAGTTGTTATTTCTAGCGAACGCATTAATGATGTTTTGGAGGCTGCACCGGAAGAGGATTTACAGCATCAACCCCGCCAATTTTTACCGAGGTTACAAGGTCATATTAAGTTTGAAAATGTCACTTTCCGTTATCACCCAGAAAGTGATATTAATGTCCTGGAAAATCTCAGCTTTGAAATCTTACCTGAGCAAACTGTAGCGGTAGTTGGGCGTAGTGGTTCAGGAAAAACAACCCTCACGAAGATGATATTAGGGCTATACCTGCCGACAGATGGCAAAGTATTAATTGATGCCCAAGATGTGACTAGTATTTCTTTACGATCGCTGCGATCGCAAATTGGTGTTGTTGATCAAGATACTTTCTTATTTGGCGGTACAATCCGGGAAAACATCAGTATTGCTCACCCAGAAGCCACCCTAGAGGAAATTATTACAGCCGCAAGTTTAGCCGGAGCGGATGAATTTATCAAACTGCTACCCACTGGTTACGAAACCCAAATTGGTGAAGGTGGGGGAATGTTATCTGGTGGACAACGCCAACGCCTGGCGATCGCCCGGGCTTTACTGGGAAATCCCCGCTTATTACTCTTAGATGAAGCCACAAGCCACCTTGATGCGGAATCTGAGCGAATTATCCAAAATAACCTGAAAACCATCCTCAAAGGGCGCACAAGTCTAATTATTGCCCATCGCCTGTCCACGGTGCGTCATGCTGACCTCATCCTGGTTTTAGATCGTGGCTTACTCGTGGAAAGCGGGACTCACGATGAATTAATCGCTAGAAGAGGTCATTACTTTTATCTCAACGAGCAACAACTGGGAGCAACAGCGCCAACAGCTTAAAAACCTGGGAAACTGCCAATTTAACAGGAGAATTTGTCCACGAAAAATTCTCCTGGACAGTAAACGGTTGAATTACTTATGCCAAACCCATCTCAACATTTATCATCTATACTTGCAAAATCACAGCAAGACTCAGCCCTGAGCTCTAGCTTGGGTGGGGTGAATCACCAGGTTGAAAATTCTAGTGCTGTTGTTGATGATCAGACACAGGTACAAACCCAAGCCAATGATTGGTTTTACGGTACAGAAGAACTGCTGGATGCTTTGCCAAAACTCTGGACACGTTCCCTACTGTACTTTCTGGTGGGATTTACCACTATTATTTTACCTTGGTCGATGCTCACGAAAATTGATGAGACAGGCAGCGCTAGAGGGCGTTTGGAACCCCAAGGAGCGACCTATCAGTTAGGAATTGCAGTTCCGGGAACCGTGAAGGCTGTCAATGTTCACGAAGGCGCTATAGTCAAAGCTGGTCAGGTTTTGCTAGAGTTGGATTCTGAGGTGTTAGAAACAGAATTGCAGCAAAGACAGACACAGTTACAAGGACTGCGCGATCGCCAAGCCCAATTAAAGCTGCTGCAAAACCAATTGATGTTAGCTATTAATATTCAAGAGCAACAAAATCAAGCTCAAGAATTAGAAAAAATGTCTCAAGTCCGTCAGGCGCAGCAAAATCTGGATGCGCGGCGGAGTGTGTATAACTTACAGAAGTTAGAAAGACAGGCTTTAGTTGAGCAGGCTCGCCAAAACATTAATTCTACCCAAACAACTGAAAAGTTAGTTAAGAATCGTTTTGACACAGATTTGACAGAAGTTGCACGCTATCGTCAATTGTTTGACCAGGGTGCAATTCCCCAAATCCAACTTGTGCAACTACAAAAGACAGCAGAAGAAAGCCAACGCTTGCACTTACAAGCACAATCTGATGTTACTTTAGCTCAACTGCGTTTAAAAGAGGAAACCAGCCGCTATCAGGCGACTATGAATCAAGCTGTAGCTGATATTCAGCAAGCAAAACTACGCCTACAAGAACAGCAAGGTAGTTATCAAGGTGTCGTTCAAGCCGGTAAATTAGCACTACTCAGAAGCCAGGAACAACTTAAGGATATGGACGGCCAAATTAGTACCCTGGAAACAGAAATAGCTCAAACCAAGAGCCAAATTCAGTCCTTACAGATTCAACTGCAACAACGAGTAGTGCGATCGCCCATTGATGGTATAGTTTTTCAGTTACCTGTGACTAAACCAGGCCCTGTGGTAGAACCAGGACAAATCATTGCCCATATTGCGCCTCAAGATAGTAAATTGATTCTCAAAGCCCAGATACCCAGCCAACACAGTGGTTTCTTAGAGGAGGGAATGCCAGTGAAAATCAAGTTTGATGCTTATCCCTACCAAGATTATGGCGTGTCCGCAGGGCGTGTGAGTTGGATTGCACCTAACTCCAGAGTTCAGTCTCACAATCAAGGCAATATAGACACTTATGATTTAGATATCACCCTAGATCAACTTTATGTGCAAGCTGCTAACCAGCGCGTTAATTTAACCCCTGGTCAGACCGCCACCGCAGAGGTAGTTATCCGTCAGCGTCGAGTTATTGATTTCATTTTAGATCCGTTTAAAAAATTGCAACAGGGGGGACTAGAACTTTAGTTACAGCAGTTTACAGGTAAATGGGGTACAAATATTGGTGCTAAAACTCTTGTGGGGTGTGCATTCTACCCGCCACTGTGTACGGCGAAAACCAAAAGGGTTTACCCCACACTAACTCTCCCATTATTAAGGGAAGGGGACTAGATTCACCATTTTTACCATGGAATATTACCCCTATTTGTCTAGTCTAAAACCTAGAAAAATAGGGCTTATATCTGTATTATTTAATTTGAATAAAGATGATAAACAATGGTGAATAATTAAAATATTAAAACTACCATCAGATAGAGACAATAAACAATATATTAAGCAAATATGATGAATAAGTTACTGACTAAAAAAGTCAAAATACTCAGGGAAAATTAGTTATTAGTTGGAGGAATTTAGCCATGTCAAATATTTTAGAATTTTCTGCTGAAGACATTATTTACTATATAAAAATGGCTTGCCAAATCCCCGGAATTTTAGAAGCGATCGCTACCCAAAAAATCATTGCTGAAGCCGCCGATAAAGCAGGAATTGAAATTTCTATAGAAGAACTGCAAACAGCAGCAGACGATCTTCGCCTAGCTCACCGACTACTGAAAGCAGAAGACACTTGGGCTTGGTTAAAAAAACATTATATTTCCCTAGATGACTTGGAAGAAATAGCGAAAATCAACCTCACATCCTCTAAATTAGCCAATCATTTATTTGCAGAGCAAATAGAACCATTTTTTTATGCACACCAATCTAAATATTTTGGCGCAGTAACTTATGAAGTGGTATTAGATGATGAAGATTTAGCCTTAGAACTATTTTATGCACTCAAAGAAGGCGAAATTAGTTTCCAAGAAATTGCTCGTCAATATATCCAAAATCCCGAAACCCGTCGCACTGGTGGTTATCAGGGAATCCGCCGCCGTATTGACTTCAGAGCCGAGATTGCAGCCGCAGTTTTTGCCGCCACTCCCCCCCAGATTCTTAAGCCCATTATTACACCCAAAGGAGTACATATAATCTCAGTTGAAGAAATAATTAAACCAGAGTTAGATGATAACTTGCGGTTGCAAATTATGGGAGAGTTTTTTAGCAATTGGCTACAGCAACAAATAGCCTCGGTGGAAATTGTAGCCAATCTCAAAGAAAATAATCATACTCCAACATCACATCGCCTCCTCAAATCAAGCATACCCAGGTAAGTTGACAGTCAACAAATCCAAACCTACCCCCGAATTACTGTAATATTTCTGCCTTGGGGACTTAGGGTTATTTCGGTGGTGGTTCGGTCACTGATGGGGGGTAAGTCGGGGCGAAGGTCAAATATTACTAACCATCCTGTATCTAGATTGAGTCCTGATAAATACTTATCTAGCTGTATCAATCCTTGGGGTAAGGGGTCGGCTTTACCCTGTTTCCATACCTTTAATTCCATCCCTAACACTACATCCCCATAACGCAGACATATATCCATCCTCCCGGAGCCTATGGCGTATTCCCGTTCTAAGCTACCACCACCATTAACTACACGGTGTAAAAATGCCATTAATACTAAGTGGGGCGCAATTTCTGGGTAAGGGGTACTTTTAAATAATGGCTCCCCATGTTGTCGCCAAAAGTCTAAAAAGGTTTCTAACAATATTTGCGGGTTTAATTCCCCTGTGGGTGTTAACCAACTGGGTTGAATCATCGGTAAACTATCTTGAGTTCCCTGGGATAACACCTTGGGGATTACCTCTTGATAAATGGGGTTAGCTACCTTTAACCCACCCTCTTTACTGCGAATCACTAAACCTAAATCTAAC
>NZ_JAQMUH010000015.1:0-9303 GCF_028331025.1 Anabaenopsis arnoldii
ATCAATAATTAGTCTGACTTGAGTATCGTAATTATTGTGAAGATAACTAATACACTGATTGAAGTAATAACGATAAGCGGCAAGCCAACGCTTCCAAACTCGATGTAATTCTTTACTAGGAAATAGCCTGATTTTCAATACACTGTTCGGTGGCTGCTTTGTCGATTTCTTGTGACGCGACTTCTTTTTGTAAGTCTTGTTTGATGCTTGACTTGTATTTTCTAAGCCCGTATAACCTGCTAGAGAAACAGTGGATGCTCGACAACATATCTTGTACGAGTTCCTGTTCTGGACTGAGCTTACGGTCATTGAGAACCACGAGTTCGCACTCAAATTTTGTGCATAACCACCTAACCAATTCAAATCCGAACCGGACAAGTCGCTCAGGGTGGGGAAAGACAATACGTTAGATATCGCCGTCGATGATTCGTTCCAGAATGGCGAGGAATTTTTTCCGTTTAAAATTGAGTCCGCTGCCAACTTCTGAAATAATTTCAGCCTCTGGGTATCTTGTGCGTAAGTGTTCAAGTTGTCGTTGCAAATCGTCTTGCTGGGAATGAGTCGATACTCGTCCATAGCAAATAGTTGTAATTGTCCGGGGTATTCCGCCAATTTTTCCGACTTATTCGAGGATGAACCGCCTTTGACCTCCTGGTGTACGGATTGCTTTAAGCTTGCCTTCGTTTTCCCATCTCCTGAGACTGGAGACATGGACACCAAGGATTTTAGCTGCTTCCTTGGGAGTGACATGGTGCATTAAGACCTCATTAAATCAACTACTTTTAGTCTAGCGTGAGTTAATATTATTTAATCGCTTTAAGCAAATAAGTTACAATTACTTACACGTCTTCCCGATTGCTAACCTTGAGAATTACTCACATCATTAGCTATAATTCCCAGTAAATTCAATTTGCTCAAAACTTCTATAGCTGGCTTCAACTGGTTGCTAGTCACCTGACCAATACGCGCCACCATGACAATTGCTTGACAGCATGATGCCAAAATTCTGGCATCCACGCTGCCTAAAATCGGCGGTGCATCGATGAGGACTAAATCATAGGTTTGCTCAAACAACTTTAGCAGTTCTGCCATTCGGTTGTGACTCAGCAATTGAATTGTGTCCTCCGGTGTGGGGCCAGCAGTCAAAATATCAATAGAAGGGTGAATGGGTTGGATATAATCTTGGACTTGGGTATTTGTGTCATCAATTAATAACAGAGATAGTCCCCAGTCATTACACAGTTGCAAATTTTTGTGTATGTGAGGACACTGCAAGTTAGCGTCAATCAATAAGACGCGCCGGTTCATTCGCGCAGCACTTGCAGCTAGTCCCAGGGCCAAGGTGGTCTTACCTTCTCTAGATATTGCTGAAGTTAACATCAGGGACTTGTAGGGGTAAAGATGCTTGAATATTTGAAGGTTTTGGTATATAATATCTATGCTTTCATGGCTAGGTAACCAAGTGCTAGCTTCTAACAAAGGGACAGCTAAATTTTCCTGTTTGCGCCAAAACCAGCGAGGTAAACCCTTGTTGACACTAGAGAGCGCCAATTTTGGCACTGACCCCAATATTCTCAGCTGCGTCAGCTTCTGTAATTGCTTAACAGAATATATAGTGTAATTCAAAATTCCCCAAATCAGGGACAGGGCAATACCTGCAATGGGACTAACTACAACTCCCCCCAGTAAAAGTGTTTTTCTCCGGTCACTTGTGGAAGTTCCCAAACCTGCTTCCTCTAAAATTTGCCAATTAAACCCCCCCTGAGAAATCTTTAATCCCAAATACTGCTGGGTCTGGACTAATTGCTCAAGTATCTTGCGTTGAGTTTCTACTGCTGGTAGTAGGCGGTTGTACTCAGCTATAAGGCTGGGGTATTTGCTCAGTTGGGACTTGAGTTGTTTCTCCGATTCAGATAAACTATTTTCATGAGCCTTTAGTCCTTGTAGAACTGTTTGCACCTGAATAAATTCTTGCATCAGGGTAGGATTAACTTCTGCTGCTTCTCCTTGTGTCAAGGGTAATTTTTCGGTGTCACTAACATTTTTAATATCTTTGACATCTACCAATTCTTTGATTTCTTGCTCTAACAGCGCTTTTTGACTCTGATATTGCTGTCTGAGTCGTTCTAAGATTGGCGACTCCTCTGTATAGCGCATTTCCTCCCTAGCAATGGCTACTTCAGTGTTTTGAACTGCACCCAATAGGGATTGGTAACGAGTTGATTGGTTTAAACGAGAAGCAATTCTGGCCTTCTGGGATAACTCAGCGATTTTTTGTTCTAGGTTATTGTACCGAGCTTGTACATCTTTGATCTGTGCGCGGGTAATTTGTTGCTGTTTGTCAACATCAGCAAGAGATTCTAGCAGGATTTTACTTTGTACTTCCGGGTCAAGTATATTATGCTGTTTGCGGAAATCTTCTAACTTTTTCTCAGCTTGACTCAGCTCTTTTTTGGTCTGAGGTAAGCGTGCGCTAACAAAACTCAGTCCTTGCTTCAGTCGTTCTTGTTGTTGCTGTGTATTATACTGTAGATAAACTGTTTGTAGAGCTTGCAACACTCTTTGTGTTTTTACTGGGTCATTAGCACTAAAGGAAACCTCAAATATTTGACTATGACCTTGATAAACTCCAGAGATGACTGGTAATTGCTTGACTAACAGACCTGTTTTTTGATTGTCTCTATGGTAGCCTTTAATATCTTCTAGGGTAATATCTGGATAATCAGAACGCAGAATATCTACAGCTTTCTGTATCAATTTAGAACTCACCATCAGTTTCATCTGATAGCTGTGATCAAATACTGGTGGGTTGGCTCCGGTTAAGTCATTATTTGTACTTAAGGAACTATTATTTACTCTAACTCCCTCGTATAAATTGGAGTGTACCAATATCTGCATGGAGCTTTGATAATTCGGTTTGATATTGAGAGCCAAGTAGCCAGTCACTGACATAAATATGCAGGAAATACCTAAGCAAAAAAAGCGCCGGCGAAGTAAAATTTCAGGTAGTCTTCTGACATTAACTGGTTTTATTGAAGAGTAATGAACCAGTTGGTTTTGATTCATACTTGTGTTACTCACTATCAAATTCCTCTAATATATAAATCTACCGAACGCTATATATGGAAGATTATCTTGTCGTTGCTAAAAAAAATGATGTTTTTTCACCCTATAGATTTACTATTTTACTAGAGGTTTATGATTTGTATTATGAAGATTGTGTATAACCCATGATGAAGCTATTTTTGTGACTAAATACCGTAAGCGGCGATCGCGTTATGCTGAAGGTAATCGCCTGGGTTCTTATACTTTAAGCAATCACCGCACTTTTAGGGCGGTGAAGTACGTCAAATAGTTACAATAAATTAAGGGTGGGTTGCTCATGGCTTACCCACCCTAGTGATTAGCTTAATAAGGCCACTTCCAATCGCGAATTTCCGGCATATCTTCGCCGTGTTCCTGAATGTATTGCTTATGTTCAATCAGCTTATCTTCTAACATCTGTTTCACATAAGCAGCTTTATAACCTAGTTTTGGCACGCGGTCAATGACATCCATCACCAAGTGGAAGCGGTCAAGGTCATTGAGCACAACCATATCAAAGGGGGTGGTAGTGGTTCCCTCTTCCTTATAACCGCGCACGTGTAAGTTTTTGTGGTTGGTGTGGCGATAGGTCAGACGATGGATTAACCAAGGATAACCATGGAAAGCAAAGATAATTGGTTTATCAGTGGTAAAAATTATATCAAATTCTTTACCGCTTAAACCGTGGGGATGCTCAGTTTGTGGTTGTAGTTTCATCAAGTTGATGATGTTGACCACCCGCACCTTTAATTCTGGGAAGTACTGACGCAGAATATCGACTGCGGCTAAGGTTTCTAAGGTGGGAACATCCCCCGCACAAGCCATAACTACATCTGGTTCACTCCCTTGATCATTGCTAGCCCATTCCCAAATACTCAGGCCTTTGGTACAATGCTTAATAGCAGCGTCCATGTCTAAGTATTGCAATGATGGCTGTTTTCCAGCAACTATGACATTGACATATTGGCGACTTCTTAAGCAATGGTCTGTTACCGACAGCAGAGTATTAGCATCGGGGGGAAGATAGACGCGGATAATCTCGGCTTTTTTGTTAAGTACATGGTCGATAAAACCAGGGTCTTGGTGAGAGAATCCGTTATGGTCTTGTCGCCAAACGTGAGAGGTGAGTAAATAGTTAAGGGATGCAATCGGTCGCCGCCAGGGAATATGATTAGTAGTCTTGAGCCATTTGGCGTGCTGGTTAAACATCGAGTCGATGATGTGGATAAACGCCTCATAGCAGGAGAAGAAACCATGACGACCTGTAAGCAGGTATCCTTCTAACCAGCCTTGACAATTGGTTTCACTGAGCACCTCCATCACCCGACCATTGGGTGACAGTTTCTCATCTTCTGGGAGGATATCCGCTACCCACGTCCTATCTGTCACTTCTAGCACCGCACCCAGTCGATTTGACGCGGTTTCGTCAGGGCCAAATACCCGAAAGTTGCGGCTTTCTGCGTTGAGTTGCATCACGTCCCGCAGGAACTCTCCGGCTACTTTGGTAGCTTCCGCATAAGTTGTCCCTGGTTTGCTGATCTGAACAGCATAGTCTGGGAAGTCGGGCATTTTCAAGTCCCGTAGGAGAATACCGCCGTTGGTGTGGGGATTGTCCCCCATGCGTCGCTGTCCTTGGGGTGCTAGTTCTGCTAGTTCGGGGATGAGTTTACCGTTAGCATCGAAGAGTTCTTCGGGTTTGTAACTCTTCATCCAGTCTTCTAGTAATTTTAGGTGTTCTGGGTTACCGACTACGTTACCAAAGGGTACTTGATGCGATCGCCAATAGTCCTCGGTTTTTTTCCCGTCTACTTCTTTAGGTCCTGTCCAACCTTTGGGGGTTCTCAGGATAATCATCGGCCACTGGGGACGTTTGCTAGTGTGGCTATAACCATGTACCCTAGCTTCTCTTTGGATGCTGTGGATTTGGTCGATCGCAGTTTCTAAAATTGCCGCCATTTGCTGGTGGACATCCCCAGGGTCACTACCTTCTACAAAGTAAGGTTTATAACCATAACCTAAAAATAGGTTTTCTAATTCTTCATGACTCAACCTAGCCAAAACCGTGGGGTTAGCTATTTTATAGCCATTGAGGTGTAATATAGGCAGCACTGCACCATCATTCACAGGGTTAAGAAACTTGTTAGAATGCCAACTGGTAGCTAAAGCCCCCGTTTCCGCCTCTCCATCACCCACAACCGCCGCCACAATTAAATCAGGGTTGTCAAAAGCAGCACCATAGGCATGAACCAGAGCATAACCTAATTCTCCCCCTTCGTGAATTGAACCAGGGGTTTCTGGTGCAACATGGCTAGGAATACCACCGGGAAAAGAGAACTGTTTAAACAGTTTCTTCATTCCCTCTACATCTTGGGAAATGTTGGGGTAGTATTCGCTGTATGTCCCTTCCAGGTAAGTATTAGCGACTAGTCCCGGTCCCCCATGACCAGGACCTGCGATATAAATCATATTCAGGTCATACTTTTTAATTACCCGGTTGAGATGAACATAAATAAAGTTCAGCCCTGGTGTTGTTCCCCAGTGTCCTAATAGTCTGGGTTTAACGTGTTCAGATTTTAAAGGTTCTCGCAGTAGGGGATTATCAAACAGATATATTTGTCCAACCGAAAGATAGTTAGCAGCACGCCAGTAAGCGTTTATTTTCTCCAGTTCTTCCCCGGCTAAAGGCTGCATTTGTGCGGGACTTGCTAAAGTCATATCAAACTCCATTGCTAAATTTTTTTGCTAACTCCATGGGTTTATCGTCAGCAAGACTTCTGAACCAACGACAAATTACCCGAAAATCTCATCGGTGAATTTACTTCTACAATTAGGGAGTTTTTAACAATTCTGACAGGATAGTTTTCTAATGATTTTTCTCCACAATCGCAACAGGAATACATTATTAACCTTCTGTTAACTTTCTCTGCTGTCTCCATGAAACACTAACAGATTTACTCTAGTATAGAAACATTTTTAATGTTTATTTTAAGTTTGATTTCCTGATCTATATTCAGCATAGAATAGTACCTGATGTTCCCCGGAAAATATCCTTCCTTAACAATTGATAAGTATTACTTTGGGTAGATGCAGATTTGGGACTGGTAATAGTGACGTTGGATATTGTCCAGTGGTATAATCAAACAATAGTACGTAAGTTCTAATATAACCGTTGTCAAGATAGTATTATTAAGAATTATTACTAGTAGACTATTACCCAGCCGATATGTTAGATCACACCCCATGCTTAAATGGCCATCTTCCTCACGCTCACGACAACAGTCAAAATACTATTCGCATTCGGGGTGCTAGACAGCATAATCTCAAAAATATAGACCTGGAATTACCACGCGATCGCCTGATTGTATTTACTGGGGTTTCCGGTTCCGGTAAATCTTCCTTAGCCTTTGATACCATTTTCGCCGAAGGTCAACGGCGTTATGTAGAGTCCCTGAGCGCCTACGCACGGCAATTTTTAGGTCAATTAGATAAACCGGATGTCGAAGCCATCGAGGGGTTAAGTCCGGCCATTTCCATTGACCAAAAATCTACTTCCCATAACCCCCGTTCCACCGTGGGGACAGTCACGGAAATTTACGATTATTTACGCCTCCTGTTTGGTCGTGCTGGTGAACCCCATTGTCCCATATGCGGGCGCTCCATTGCCCCCCAGACCATTGACCAGATGTGCGATCGCATTTTGGAATTACCAGACCGTACCCGGTTTCAAATTCTCGCCCCCGTAGTCCGCGGGAAAAAAGGGACTCACCGCAAGCTGTTATCGAGTCTCGCTGCTCAAGGTTTTGTGCGGGTGCGTGTAGATGGGGAAGTGCGGGAACTCTCCGACTCCATAGAACTAGATAAAAATATTACTCATACTATAGAAGTTGTCATTGACCGCTTAGTAAAAAAAGACAGTATTCAAGAGCGTTTAGTAGATTCTCTTTCTACGTGCCTTAAACAGTCCGGTGGTATTGCCAACATCCTGGTCAGTCACAGCGAGGAGCAAGAAGAAGAATTAGTATTTTCAGAAAACTTCGCTTGTCCAGTCCATGGGGCGGTAATGGAAGAATTATCGCCGCGGTTGTTCTCCTTTAACTCCCCTTATGGCGCTTGTCCCCATTGTCACGGCATAGGCAGTTTAAAAACATTTACCCCAGATTTGATTATACCTGACCCGCAATCGCCAATGTATGCAGCGATCGCCCCCTGGTCGGAAAAAGAAAACTCCTATTATCTAGATTTGCTATATACTTTAGGACAAGCTCACGGGTTTGAACTCCAAACCAAGTGGAATCAGCTAACAGCAGAACAACAGCAAACCGTGCTCTATGGCGAAAACCAGGAAACAAAGCAGAATTTTAAAGGTGTCATCCCCATTTTACAACGGCAATACGAGGGGGGGTCAGACTTAATTAAGCAGAAATTAGAACCCTATCTCATTGACCAACCCTGTGAGGTTTGTGGAGGAAAACGCTTAAAACCCGAAGCTTTAGCGGTACGCTTGGGACAATATGGTATTTTAGACTTAACCGGGGTTTCGATTCAAGATTGCCAAACCAGAATTGATCAGTTAAAATTAAGCGATCGCCAACTGCAAATTGCCGACTTAGTTTTAAGAGAAATCAAAGCCAGATTGCAATTCTTACTAGATGTCGGCTTAGATTATCTCACCCTTGACCGTCCCGCCATGACCCTTTCCGGTGGGGAAGCCCAACGCATTCGTTTAGCCACACAGATAGGTTCTGGTTTAACAGGGGTACTCTATGTTTTAGATGAACCCAGCATCGGTTTACATCAACGAGACAACGGCCGCTTACTCAAAACCTTAACCAAATTACGCGAGTTAGGTAACACCCTCATCGTCGTAGAGCATGACGAAGAAACCATCCGCGCTGCTGATCACATCGTTGATATTGGACCAGGTGCAGGAATCCACGGCGGAAATATTACCTCTCAAGGCGACCTAGAAACCCTACTCGCAGCAACAGACTCTTTAACAGGTGCTTACTTATCGGGGAGACGAGTAATTACCACCCCAGCGCAACGAAGACAGGGGAACGGACGCAGTTTAGTAATTAAAAACGCCCATCGCAATAACTTAAAAAATATCGATGTAGAAATTCCCCTAGGTAAACTGGTCTCCGTCACCGGTGTTTCTGGTTCCGGTAAATCTACCCTCATCAACGAACTACTTTATCCCTCACTACAACATCATTTAACAAAGAAAGTCCCCCTACCCAAACACTTACAAGAAATTCAGGGATTAAACGCAGTAGATAAAGCCATTGTCATCGACCAGTCACCCATAGGACGTACACCACGCTCCAACCCCGCTACCTATACAGGTATTTTCGATGCAATTCGAGATGTATTTTCCCAAACAGTCGAAGCCAAGGCCAGGGGATACAAACCCGGACAATTTTCTTTTAATGTCAAAGGTGGGCGTTGTGAAGCTTGTAGCGGTCAGGGTGTCAATGTCATTGAAATGAACTTTCTCCCAGATGTGTATGTACAGTGCGAAATTTGCAAAGGCGCAAGATACAACCGGGAAACCTTACAGGTGAAATACAAAGATAAATCTATAGCAGACGTGCTGAATATGACCGTCGAGGAAAGTTTAGAGTTTTTCCAGAACATCCCCAAAGCTTTTACCCGACTGCAAACTTTATATGATGTCGGTTTAGGTTACATCAAACTCGGACAACCTGCTACCACCTTATCTGGAGGGGAAGCCCAACGGGTGAAATTAGCCACAGAACTATCTCGCCGCGCTACAGGTAAAACCCTGTATCTCATAGATGAACCCACCACCGGATTATCCTTTTATGATGTCCATAAATTATTGGATGTATTGCAAAGGTTAGTCGATAAGGGTAACTCCATCTTAGTCATTGAACACAATTTAGATGTCATTCGTTGCGCTGACTGGGTAATTGATTTAGGTCCAGAAGGTGGGGATAAAGGCGGCGAAATCATTGCGGTGGGGACACCCGAAGAAGTTGCAACCAATCCTATTTCTTATACAGGACAATATTTACAGCAGGTGTTACAGCAGTATCCAGCGAGTTAAAAAAAATAGGTTCTTCAGTACCTAATATGCTAAATTGTTTTGATAAAATCCGAAAAGGCTTACCGTATAAGGGAAATAATGTTGGTTATTGAAGAAAATGCCTGAATATTCCTTCTTAATCTCTGTTCCCTGTTCCCTGTTCCCTGTTC
>NZ_JAQMUH010000016.1:0-7093 GCF_028331025.1 Anabaenopsis arnoldii
GTTCTGGGGTAGGTTCTGGGGTAGGTTCTGGGGTAGGTTCTGGGGTAGGAGTTTGTGCCGCAATGCTGAGTTGATAACTTAGTGGTTCTGATGCTGTGGAAGCAATTACAAACTGATAAAATCCCGATTCTGGTAATTTATTAACTAATAAATTACGTTCTGGAGAGTCTTCTAAAAATTTCACTTGGCCAGAAGGAGAATAAACCGAAAGTAAAACTTGAGGACTGGCTTCTAACTTCACTTCCATTAATTGATTTTGCGCCAGGTGAGCAATAAAAACTTTACCCCCAGTCGGGTCAACAGCTGATTGCAGATTACCTGTAACTGTTTTGCTGGTAGTACCTGGATCAAATAGAATTCTGTCTAAAGCCGTTCCAGAGACAATAGCGTTAAGTTTATCGCTAACAAACCCGTGCCAAACTTGTCCCATGGGTTGATTGATAAAATTTTGGCCTTGCTGTTGAGGAAATTGGTTGAAAAACGCAGGGTCAGCTAAATCATATAAAGAAGTCATACTCACATTGAGTTTGTTAACTTCCACTCGCCAAGCTTCCCGTTCTGCTGCTGTATAAGTTCCCAATTGTTGGCGCGACCTCGTACTCAATACAGCTACTTTTTCTAGTAATTGAGCGGCTGTTTTATCCCATTGTGCCCGCAAACTTTCATCTTGCGCTTGATCAGTGAGAGTGCGTCGCTGTAAACTGGGGTTATTGTCCCAAAATATTTGATCTACCAACCGGACGTAAAAGCTGGAATCAATTCCCAATTGTTGACGGCGATTGTTTAATCTTTGTTTACGTTGACGTTCCGCTGGGGAGAGTGGATCTGGGGGTGTCGTGGGTTGCTCAAGGGTGGGAGGGCGAGTAGGTGTAACTGTTTGTGGAGTGTGATCACTGCTAGTGAATCCCCACCAAATTCCCCCAGCTGTACCCGCAACTATGATTACTGCTACTAAGGCTGTTGCTGGTGTTAACCCGGATGTTGGTTCGGGAGATGATGAGGGAGATGGGCGCGGTGGGGGAGGGGGGGAAACAGCAACTGTAGCAGATGTGGGTGGGTTAGTGGGATATTGAGTTGGGGGATGACTCACTGATGAGGGGTTGAGAGCAGCTAAGACGTGAGCAGCTGAGTGATAGCGATCGCCTGGTCTGGGGGATAGCATTTTATCTAATATCTGTCCCAATACCGGACTGAGAGTAACTTCTCGTCGCCATTGCCAAGTTAGATTATAATTATCAATGAGTTCTGGCGGTTGTTTACCTGTCAATAAAACTAGGATGGTGACAGCCAAGGCGTACAAGTCGCTGTGAGTATACACCATACCTGTTTGCATCTGTTCTGGAGGTGCAAAGCCTATTTTACCTAGTAGGGTGGGTGATTGGGGGGATGGGGTTTTTTCCCCTTGGTAATATTGCGAGGCCACCGTTGCGGCTACTTGTTTCACGCCGCCAAAGTCAATTAATACCGGTAATTTGTCAGTACTGCGCAGGATTAAATTATCTGGTGAGATATCCCGATGAATGACCCCCATGGAGTGGATATATTTCAACACTGGCAGAATTTCTAATAACAATTGCCTAACTTCAAGTTCTGTAAATCGTAATCCTTGCTGTTTACGCGCATCTAATAAGGAACTATAAGTTTGTCCTTCTACATAATCCTGCACCAGGAACAGGTATTCCTGACCTTGTAAGTTAATTCGCAGTAGTTCCCGAAAGCGGGGAATTTGCGGATGTTCTAGCTTGTAGAGAACCGCCGCTTCTCGCTGAAATAATTCTTGGGCTTTTTGTGCAATATAGTCTGTTTGAACTTGAGGGGAAAATTCTTTTAAAACACACAGTTCACCGAACCGGTTCAGGTCTTCAGCTAAATAGGTACGTCCAAAACCTCCCTGACCGATTTGACGAACGATTACATAGCGATCGCTTAAAGTTACACCGGGTTGAATACTATTATTTATATACATAAGTCATTAGCTATCCGATTTTTACCTGACTGACTTGATCAGCTGCGATCGCATCCCAAAGTGTCTATAGGATTTATGCTGATCTGGAGCCGAATAAGTGCGGTCAAAACCACCATATACTAAACCACAATAGGACTTATACACGAGTTACTTTGACACTATAAACTAGATTGAAACAAATTTTTCTTGATTTAGCAGTGGAAAAGGAATGGGATATTTTAGCTGGTGGAAGTCGCACCAGACTATATTCATCTGTTTGTCAGCCTCAAACCAACCGACACACCACATTTAATCGTTAAAGCTTTTAACGGTTACAGTAGCAACTATTCAAGATTTCTTAATACCTGTTAAAACCTTTTTGTTAAGCATACAATAGGATAAATCTTGTTGAGTCGGGTTTCATCCCTATGCTTTAGCGTGGGGGTTCTCACACTCCCACTATGTTTTGATAGTTAAAAGCTCCGAACATGGACTAAGCCTTGCTCGGAGCCACAGTATTAAAGGGGTTGAGGACTAGATACTAGGACAAACTTCCCCCCTAGTCCTGAGGTTTTAGTAGCGGTTACGGGAACCGCCACCACCGTATCCTCCCCGTCCACCACCAAAGGAACCTTTATCCTCTTTGGGTTTAGCTTTATTCACTTTCAGGTCGCGTCCCATCCATTCCGCACCGTCTAGAGCCTCAATGGCTGCTGTTTCTTCATCGTCCGAACCCATCTCTACGAAGGCAAATCCGCGTACACGACCTGTTTCACGGTCGGTTGGTATTTGCACTCGTTTGACGGTGCCGTACTCTGTAAACACCTCAGTGAGGGTTTCTTGGGTAACGCTGTATGAAAGATTACCTATATAAATTGACATCAATGGTCTCCAAAATCACAAAAACGTAGAGATTTAGATTTCGGAGATAAGTCTGTAAATACCACAAGGAAAAAGCCTGTCAATACTAAAAACAAACGCTGTCGCCGAATTAATTCTCAACTCCAATTGTGGCACATAATTTTAATGATCACAGGAAAAGTGAAAAAAACTGTTATAAAAAGTTATGTTAAGGTAAATCTATATTTATGTCGTCTTGTCTACCCCCAGTAAGATAGATATTTGAGTCTTGCGGATTGGCAATATCAAGTCCCCCTACCCCACCTAACACACAGAAAAAGACCGCTTAGATATTGATCTCAACGGTCTTTCATGCTTGAATAATGGTATCAACGATGGGGTCTACAGGTCAGGAGGCAAAATCACCTGATCAATAGCGTGGATCACACCATTAGTACCCTTAATATCTACTTCAACTACGTTGGCATCATTGACCATCACCCCATTAGAACCAACGGAGACCCTTATGGCTCCCCCTTCAAGGCTTTGCACTTCCCCAGATGACAAATCAGTAGATAGAACTGTGCCACTGACTACGTGGTAAGTTAATAGCTTGAGCAAGATTTCTTTATTCTCTGGCTTTAACAAGTCTCTGACAGCATCTTGTGGTAATTTGGCAAATGCTTCATTGGTGGGAGCAAAGACTGTTAATTGATCTCTACCTTGCAAAGCTTCCGTTAATCCCGCTGCTTTTAATGCCGCCATTAAGGTGGTAAACTTAGGGCTAGACTCTGCTAGTGCTAACAAGGTTTTGTTTTCAGTTTGAGTTGTGGGTGGTGTGACCCTGGGGGTGGTGGGTTGAGTTCGAGGTTTATTACGGTTATAGGGAAACTCATCAAAAATACTGGGTCTAGGATTAAGTGTTCCACCCCCAGCTTGTGCTAGATTATTGGTTGCTTCATTGGCTAGAGATGGTAAATTGAGCAAAAGGCTAACACTGGCTAACCCAACTATTCCCGCAAGATTGGTCAAAAAATTGCTGTAATTTGCTTTCATAAATCTTTTTAGTCCTTCTTAATATAGGTGACATTAAAGATTTATAACACTTCGCTATGCAAAATATATAAATCCAGCAGCAATATTTTTAGTGCAAATAACTATGTAAAATTATCACTTATGCTTTTAAACACCTGAGATAATTTCCCAGAATCCATAATAAACACTTTGTACATCCTACTTGGTTTCCTAGCACCATGGCTACAGTCCTGACTAACAGACAGAATCTCCTATTTCCTCCATAAGATTTTTGCTAAATTGCTGACTTGCTCAGGAAAATTACCGGAAGTGAAGATAGAATAAGAGCGTTGTAGAATTAAACTCTTGAAAATATAGGTTATGCTGGAATTATATCAGTGGGAAATATCTCAATATTCAGAGAAAGTACGGTTGATTCTAGATTACAAAGGGCTAAATTACCGTAAAATAGAAGTTACCCCCGGAATTGGACAAATAGATTTATTTCGGCTGACTGGACAAAGACAAGTGCCAGTTTTAAAGGATGGTAACAGATATATTGTTGATTCTACTGAAATTGCTAAGTATTTAGATTTAGAATATCCCGATCGCCCACTCATACCTCAAGATTCTCGACAACGTGGTTTATGCTTATTGATGGAAGAATGGGCAGATGAATCAATCGGTAAGAAAGCAAGGGTAGCTCTTTTTTCTGCTATTAGTCAAGACCAAAATTTCCGCCAGTCTTTATTACCTAATTCCACACCGGATATATTTAAAAGTCTAATTGCAGGAGTACCTGGTGATGTGTTGACTGTTTTGGGCTTTGGGGTCGGTTATAGTCCAGATGTGATTAAATCGGCGATCGCGGACTTGAAACAAGACTTAGAAGCACTAACATTATTATTGGCAGATAGTCCATATTTAACCGGTGATGAGCCGACTTTAGCTGATTTGACAGTGGCGAGTTTATCAATATTACTCAAGTTCCCAGAAGTCCCCTATTTAGACTTACCCGCAGGTATCAGAGGTAAAGGTGTACCTGGTTTAGCTGATAATCCTGATTATCAGCCATTTTTTGACTGGCGCGATCGCCTGTATACTCAATTCCGTAAACCATTAATCGCAACCCCACCAACGGGAAATGCACCCACTTCTATTCAAATTGAATAGGTGATGGGATGATGGTGATTAACTTTGTATTATTGGCTGGTTGGGTTATGGAAGTTAGGAACCACAGATGAACACAGGAATCTATAAGTTATTCAAATGAATTCTTCACAACCATTAGGTTCGGTTATCCAAGGTTCTCTGACTGGGGGGTTAGAAGTAAGATTACACCCGGATATTTCTGTGGAAGATATGCGGGTGGGTAAATTCTTGGTTGTCCATGGATTGCGATCGCGTTTTTTCTGTATGCTGACAGATGTAGCATTAGGAACTTCTAACCCCCGCATTCTTGCTAATCCCCCGGGTTGGGAAGACACTTTTTTACGGGAAGTTTTAGCTGGTAGTGGTACTTATGGTACTATCAACCTCGCCCCCATGTTGATGTTTACCCCTGAGTCTGATGAATCCTCAAATCATAGTACCAATGGTTTGGTCAAATCGCCAAATGGTTTAGCCTCATTTCAGCCCCAAACTAGTACTACTATGGAATTGCTCCCAGTAAAAACAATTCCCAGTCATTTCAGCCAAGTTTACGAAGCAAGTGAAGAGGATTTTCGCCGGGTGTTTGGTTGGGAAGATGACCCCCACAGGCGGAATTTTTCTGTGGGTAAACCCTTAGATATGGATGTACCAGTTTGTATTGATTTAAACCGCTTTGTTGAGCGGAGTAATGGGGTGTTTGGTAAATCTGGAACTGGTAAATCTTTCCTCACACGCTTACTTTTAGCCGGAGTCATCCGCAAAAATGCGGCGGTAAATTTAATTTTCGATATGCATTCCGAGTATGGTTGGGAAGCAGTAGCAGAAGGGAAAAATGTTAATACTGTTAAAGGCTTAAAACAACTATTTCCTGGTAAAGTGGAAGTCTACACCCTTGACCCTCAATCTACAAAGCGTCGGGGGGTGCGGGATGCTCAAGAATTATATCTGAGTTATGAGCAAATCACAGTTGAAGATATTAAATTATGTAGTCGAGATTTAGGACTCTCGGAAGCAGCTTTAGATAACGCCAGTATTTTACACAACGAGTTTGGTAAATCTTGGATTACCCAATTGTTTAAGATGACCGGTGAGGATATTAAAATGTTCTGCGAAGAAAAGCCAGGACATCCAGGTTCTATCACCTCTTTACAGCGTAAACTCTTGCGCTTGGAGAGTTTGAAATATATGCGGGGAGTTTGTCCCCAGAATTATATTAGTAAAATTATCCAGTCTTTGGAAGCCGGGAAAAATGTAGTCATAGAATTTGGTTCCCAATCCAATATGCTTTCTTATATGTTGGTGACTAACATGATTACTCGACGTATTCATGAGGAATATGTCAAGAAAGCAGATAAATTCTTACACAGTAAAAATCCCTGCGATCGCCCGACACCATTAATGATTACCATTGAGGAAGCGCACCGGTTCCTTGATCCGTCCATTGTCCAAAGTACAATTTTCGGCACTATCGCCCGAGAACTGCGAAAATATTTCGTAACTTTGCTAGTAGTAGACCAACGTCCATCGGGAATTGATAATGAAGTTATGTCTCAAATTGGCACACGCATCACCGCTTTGCTGAATGATGAAAAAGATATTGATGCCATTTTTACCGGTGTATCTGGTGCGGGTGGTTTGCGCTCAGTCTTAGCCAAATTAGACTCTAAACAACAGGCCTTAATTTTAGGCCATGCCGTTCCTATGCCCGTTGTGGTCAAGACCAGACCCTATGATACCACATTCTACGCCGAAATTGGTGATCCCGCTTGGGAAGAAAAGCCAGATGCAGAAGTATTTGCTGCGGCGGAAATAGCTAAAGCAGATTTAGGTTTTTAGTGCAACTTTTAAGCTAATCAAAGCGATTAAACTAGATTAACTACGGCATCCGTCAATTCTGACTTGTCAGAAAGCATGATAGAATCATGGGTCACGGTGAAGGCAGTTGCTTGCAAAGCACACAATAAAATATTGCGTGCGCCATTTACATCACGAGAAATCTGTATTCCGCAATGTGAACATTTAAAAACTTTGTTTCCACCTAGTTTATAATGAACATGACCGCAGTTACCGCACGTTTTTGATGTATATGATTCGTTACAAAGCACGACTATTACACCTTTTCTTTGTGCCGCTTGCTTAAGA
>NZ_JAQMUH010000017.1:0-16066 GCF_028331025.1 Anabaenopsis arnoldii
GCTATTAGTCACAGGTTACCCGATGAATTACAACCCCCTAAATGGCCTGATGCTCCTGTAGGGCGACGGATTGGAGCAGCATTAGAATCATGGGCAAAGGTTTCATCCCTTCCTTTAGAGGTGTTTATTGATGAAATCGATGCTTTAGCTAATGAAACCTTAATTGCTATATTACGACAAATTTGCGATGGTTATCCCAATCGTCCCCAAGGTTTCCCCCAATGTGTAGCCTTAATCGGGATGCGGGATGTACGTGATTATAAAGTAGCTTCTGGCGGTAGTGATAGGTTAAATACCTCTAGCCCTTTTAATATCAAGGTAGAATCTATCACATTAAGTAATTTTACATTAGAAGAGGTAAAAAGTCTATACGCACAACATACCACAGCCACAGGGCAAATCTTTACCCCCGAAGCCATTAACCACGCCTACTATTTAACTCAAGGTCAACCTTGGTTAGTCAATGCGATCGCCCGTCAAGTTACCGAGTATTTAGCAGAAGATGTAAATATCCCCATCACGGTAGATTTAATTAATCAAGCTAAGGATATACTAATTCAAAGGCAAGACACCCATTTAGATAGTCTCGCCGAGCGACTGCGAGAGGATAGGGTAAAAGCAATTATTCAACCCATGTTAGCCGGGGATGAGTTAGGCAACGTTCCTGATGATAATTTGCGCTATGTGTTAGATTTAGGTTTATGTAAACGGGATAGAGGTGGTGGACTGGAAATTGCTAATCCTATCTATAGAGAGGTATTTCCGACAACTTTAGCTAATGTCACAATTGCTTCTTTAACATTTGTTCAACCCCTGTGGTTAACACCCACTGGAAAACTGGATGTAACAGCACTGTTAAATTCATTCTTAGACTTTTGGCGACAACACGGGGAAGCATTATTTAAAAGTACCCCTTACCCAGAAATTGCTCCCCACTTAGTATTAATGGCATTTTTACACCGGGTTGTTAATGGTGGTGGTAGCCTAGAACGAGAATACGCCATAGGCTCTGGGAGGATGGATATATCTTTAAGGTATGGGGATGTAGTCTTAGGGATGGAATTAAAGGTATGGAAACAGGGTAAACCCACCCCATTACAGCAAGGATTGATACATTTAGATAAGTATTTATCAGGATTAAATCTAGATACAGGATGGTTAGTAATATTTGACCGTCGCCCTGATTTACCCCCCATTAGTGACCGAACCACCACGGAAATAGCCCGGAGTCCCCAGGGCAGAAATATCACAGTCATTCGCGGATAGGTTTGTCATCTATCCCTGTCAACCGTCAACCGTCAACTAATATGCACAGTTTTATTCCCCCTGAAAGGTTTTTTCCCTACCTAACTTGGACTGATATCCAAGCTATGCCAAATAAGGAAAATGTGGTTATTATTCAACCTGTGGGCGCTATTGAACAACATGGACCCCATTTACCTTTAATTGTTGATGCTGCTATTGGTGTGGGAGTGTTGGGGGAAGCTCTCAAAAAGCTAGATGCAAGTATTCCCGCTTATGCTTTACCTACCCTATATTATGGTAAATCCAATGAGCATTGGCATTTTCCCGGAACTATTACTTTAAGTACTCAAACCCTGACAGCAGTAATTATGGAAATGGGGGAAAGTATTTACCGCGCTGGGTTTAGAAAATTGGTGTTAATGAACTCACACGGTGGACAACCCCAAGTTATGCAAATGGTAGCCCGGGATTTACATATTCAATATGGTGATTTTTTGGTGTTTCCCTTATTTACTTGGCGTGTGCCTCATATTACCAAAGAATTATTAACACCCAAGGAAGCAGCCCAAGGTATGCACGCCGGAGATGCTGAAACTAGTATTATGCTGGCAATTCTACCAGAACAGGTAAGAATGGATCAAGCTGTTGCTGAGTATCCACCAGAACAAAGACAAAGCAGTTTACTGAGTTTAGAGGGCAAACTACCTGTTTCTTGGGCTACAAAAGATATAAGTAAAACAGGGGTAATTGGCGATGCTACAACCGCAACCAAGGACAAAGGCGATCGCATCCTGGAATCTGTCTCTAACGGTTGGGTACAAGCTATTAAGGATATTTACGCTTTTGTGCAACCACAACCCCGGTGATAATTTCCATAATATCTGTCTACACCCCATTGAGATTTGTTAGTCTAGATATAGTAAAAATAATGGCTAACAGTTACCTGTTTAGACTCAGAGATAATGTTATGACGGCATTTGAACCTCAACAGCTCCGTTCTTATAGCCAGGAAGATGTCCAGAAAATACTTCAGTTAGCGATCGCTCGTCAAGCTGATGACCAAAATAAGGAATTTTCCTATGAGCAACTGTTAGAAATTGCTCAAGAGTTAGATATATCACCAGACTCTCTCAATCTAGCAGAAGTTGACTGGCGATCGCAACGGAGCGAAATTGAACAAAGACAAGCCTTTAACGCCTACCGCATCGGAAAATTTAAGAAACGTCTGGGTAATTACGCAATTCTTAACAGTTTTTTGATGCTGTTAGATTTCGTCGGCGGTGGCGGTCTTACCTGGTCGTTATATTTCTTAATATTTTGCAGCTGCACATTAGGGCTAGATACTTGGAATACCTTTCAAACTAAGGGGGAAGAGTACGAAATGGCTTTTCAAAAGTGGTATCGTAAACATCAAATCAAACAAACCATCAATACAGTGGTGAGTAGGTGGTTTAAGGCCTTACAAATTTAGCTAAAAGCCAAGTTTACCAGAGATAAAACCCCTAGAAAACATCCAGAGGCTTAAACTAACAACAGGTTATTTCATAGCATTTCCCATGCTCGTGAGGTACAATTTTTTTTAGTTTGAGGGAACAGGGAACAGGGAATAGGGAACAGGGAACAGGGAATAGGGAATAGGGAATAGGGAATTGGTGTGTACTTCATGAGCCTGAAAAAGGCTATAAGTTGTTTATTCGTCGCTTTGTAAATATCCCATCGCCGCATCTAATTTAGAAGGATAACCTTCAGCAAACCTTTCAAACCAAAGACCTTCGGAAGAAAACGGATCTAATGTTTTCAACCATGTTTCTGCTTCCCCCCGTAAAGCTGCTAAACCTTGCGCCTTAATTTCAGCTTGGCGAATTTGTTCCTGTTCTATTGCTTGCTGTTTTTGCAACTCCTCAAGCGCATCTTGTTGAGCAAAATCAGTCCGCACCTGCGCCAAAAGACTATCCTCTAAAGATAAAGACTTTGGTGGTGGTGGAGTTGAGGATTTAGCTGTGTTTTTCTGTGGTTGTGGTCCTGGGGATTTACCCTGATGATATTCAGCTTTGAGTTCACCCAGGACTTTGTCAAGAGAATCCATGGTTTTAACTTAATCAGTACCCAATTAAAACTTGAAGAAGCCCAAACCACAAGGGAATCATCTGTGGTTAATTCAATCTTGAACACCGCCAAGCTCAACTAGTCAGTAATAGCATTGAGTAGAACTTCTGATAAACTCATATCTTCCATATCTTCCATGGTCACGGTGTCACAGATATCAAACTTCGCCCCAGCGCTTTGCAAATCATCATCTAAAACCTTGAGAAAGCGGGTAGCTTGTGGGTCTGTACCAACTTGAATCAAGGAAATACTTAATTCTTCATCGGTATCCATGCGGCGAGAAGCTTCGATAATCACCTTCATGACTGCTTTGCGGTCATCGGGTTCTCCATCGGTTACTACCAAGATGATTTCGCCATTGGGCTTAGTTTGACCTGCGCTCTTGCGGTGAAAGTAATTCTCAATTGCATCTTTTAACACAGATGCTAAGTCTGTGGAACCAGATGGGTCATTTTCTTGAAATATTTGTGTGACCTTGGACGCAGTGACATTCTCATAGCGCTTAAATCTACCAGAAAATAAATATACAGTGATCCCATCTGGGTCGAATTGCTCACACTTACTCGCTAAGGCTAGGGTGGATTCTTGTGCAGATTGCCATCTAGTTCTACCACCTTTCTGATCTGGGGTAGCCATGCTCCCGCTTTTGTCGATAATTAGTGTATAGTCCCTACTTTCTAGCATGATTTGATTCCCACTCATAACTATGCCATCTTTAGTATAGCAACTTGTATACAGGCAAGCGATCGCCCCTAGAGTGAGTTAACGCTTGCCATTTAGAGGCTATTATTCCTCTTGGATATCAACCCAAATACTACCTTCTTCCACACGCACAGGGAATACAGGTAGGGTTTTTTGTTGTGAAATCATGGAAAGGACTTTACCTACACCAGGTGGCCATGGACACCAATCTTTTACCTCTCCAGTACCTAAGTCAAAAGCACTGCGATGTATAGGACAAACAATCGCCCCGTCTGCGGTAATTTTGCCATTTTTCATCGGCATTTTTAAATGAGGACAGGTGTTATCTACAGCATAAAGCTGATTCTCATGGTTGACAAGTAAAATTTTACGTGCGCCAACTTTTACTACCTGTCTCCCATTGGGTTCCAGGGACTCAGCCGCAATAACTTTAGTCCAGCCCATTAGGTTCTCCTTTCTTAATGATCTGCTTTCAGTTTCGCGCAATTGTGACCACTGCGATCGCTGGAATTAACTGATTAAACTGAATATTGTGGGTGTACGATCTGATCAGATGTAAATTTCCTCAGACTGGCCTACTTTATGCCGAAAAAACGCACACCTTCATCCCAGTCAGCAACTACAACATCACTGGCGCTGTCATCTATCCATCTTCGCATGGAAAATTTAGACAAAGAACACAAGTGGTTATTAAAACAAATTAAGCGAAAACGGACGGAACTGCAAAACTTTTTGACACAAATGAGTTCCGTAGCCACGGATGTATTAAATCGCTATCATCCCCATTTCCAAGAACTGGTAGATATTGACCGAGAAATTCATACTCTGTTTGATGAAATCTTGAATAAAAGAAAGTTGGGTAAACAGAGCAAAAAAGATATTCAAGCAATTTACTATCAACTCCAATTTGCCAGAATTATCACTCCTGAGCCTAGTAATTATGCAGAATCTCAAGACACAGAGGAGGTAACAGATGATTTCTCACATCAGCAGAGAGAAGAACACAGTCAATACCAAGAACCCCAGGAGAGTCTAAACTTTTCTTCAGTAAACAAATCTGAAGCCGCCAGAAAAATTCGCCAGACATTTCTAAGTTTAGCAGAAATATTTCACCCAGACAAGGTAAAAGATAGGGAAACTCAAATACTGCATACTGAAATTATGAAAGAAATCAACAAAGCTTACCAAGAGGGTGACTTAGCCAGACTCTTGGAAATTGAACAGCAACATCAATCCGGAAAATATATTGATATGAATAATCAAGACGATTTAAATCGTCAATGTATGAGGATAGAACAGCAAAATCAAATCCTCAAAACTCAGTATCATAAATTGAAACAGGAACTTCGCCAAGTGAAAAATACCCCAGAAGGCGCAATGGTTACTGACTGTCGCAAAGCGGCGCGAGCAGGAATAGATGCTATTGCAAGTATGGCAGAACAACTAGAAGCTGAAATTAAAACTATTACTGCTATCCGCGATTTTGTGAGAGCCTTTAGAGAACAGAAAATCACTATCAGCGAATTCCTCGCTAGACCAGAGATTATGCGCACCTTCACCCAAGACACCATAGATGAGCACCTTGAAGAAATGTTTTTTGAGTTGGGTGAAATTATGTTTTTCTAAGAGGATGTTTTAAAAGTGTTTTAGCCTAACCTAACCCTCCCATTGACAGGGGAATGGGACTTGATTTTATTGCTTCGCTTTTTGGTAAGGGGGTATTAATGGGGGTAAAAATATGATAAAAATTCACTCTGGGAAAGTTATAGAACAACTTCTAGAAATCAGAATTAAAAGTTACACAAAATATAATTAGATATCTTATCATGTCCCAAGAAAAAATATTACTCAAACCTGACAGGTTGTGGAAAAGTATCAAGGATCAGACCCAATACGCCTTAGAATGTGGGGCGCTGCTGTCAATACCGACAGATTTTGAATTTGTCGAAGACAATGGCGTTAAATTTTTAGTCAGAATTTTATCTAATCTGCTCCGCAAGGATACAGACAAGGAGCAGCAAAAGAAAAAAACTAATCCCTTTCTTCCCTATGAGCAAGATTTATTCGTTGCCGATATTTCCCAGAGTCATGTTTGTATATTAAACAAGTTCAATGTTGTTGACTATCACCTGCTAATTATTACCCGTGCCTTTGAAGAACAGGAAAAATTACTCACCCTAGAGGATTTTACAGCTATGTGGGCTTGTCTAGCTGAGTTTGAGGGTTTGGCGTTTTACAATGGTGGTAAACTGGCTGGAGCTAGTCAGCCACATAAACACCTGCAAATGGTACCCTTACCACTCACGCTTTCAGGGCTGCAAATACCTATAGAACCCCTACTAACATCTGCAGCATTTGTAGATTCTGTAACTACTATACCAGGATTGCCTTTTGTTCACGCTTTGGGCAAACTAAACCCCAGGGATTCGCCATACACAGCCGCAATAACTACACTAGAGCTATATCATACCTTATTAAGTGCTGTGGGGTTAGAAGCCCTTGACGACAACAGACAATCTGGAGCTTACAATCTTTTAGCTACACGGGAATGGATGTTAATTATACCGCGATCGCGTGAGGATTTTCATGGTATATCTATCAACTCCTTGGGATTTGCGGGGGCGTTGCTGGTACGAAACCAGGAACAAATGCAGATAATTAAACAATACGGCCCAATGAATATCCTCAAGAATGTGGCTTTAGCCGTGCCCTGAGTCAGTATTTCAGTGGTTCAGCCCTAACTGTACCGTGCTCAAACTCCTATTTCTAGATGAATTTAGCAAAATTGGCGGTTTACTTATTTACTTATGTTATGATTCGTATTAACATAGCTTTATGCTTTGTGCTGCACTTCTCATTTCCTCACCAGTATTTGGCGAATTAAGTTACCCGGAGTAACTCAGAATGAGAATGCTACTGGCGACAAACTTGATTCTTTTGAGCCTACAACTATTGCTGAAAAAGAGTAAAGTTTTGTTACAATGTTTTTAACTGTGTTGAAATTATGAATTTTGAGGAACAGAGGCTGGTATTAACTTAATTGAGGGAAACAGGAATTATCCTGAAATTCTCAATAGAGTCTAATCAGTAACTTTCATGTTTAGCTATTTTGTGCTTTGAGACTAATGCAAAACAACAGCAATTAGATGGTCAATAATGGTTGTGATCTCACATCTCATCGCAGAAATAGACAACATAAATAGACAACGATAGGAGTTTGACCAAGTTTAGCCTTGGGTAAGTTGCTAGAGTCAAAATACAGTGGGACTAGTTAACAATTAGAGAAAGTTTCTAGAAATCCACTGTCGTTCTCAGCTAAATAGAATGTGATGAGTTTAGCAATATAAGGTTTGATGTCATGCTAAGAAACAGCGAAATCGGGGTTAATCATGGTTCTAACCTCAAATTAAAGCTTGGAGATCAACATTACACATATTTTTCCAGGACTGGAATTTTAAGGAATCTCACCATCGGAAAGCCACTAAAATAAAAGATAGTGGAATGAATCTTTCCACTATTGAAGTCAAGAATCCCCAGATGCGAAGTGGATCTGTGATATTCACAAATCTGGGACATTTGACTAGTTTAAGTGTGCTCTCCCATGAGAGCTTAACCGAATTACATAATTTACTCCGATGAATGGTTTTGTCTAATCACATTACCAGTCAGTAAAAAAATTAAGCTTTTTTATGGAAAGCTCATTTTGTCTTGTTTTTGTTCTCAAAAGCGCAAAAGCATGATTTTTTGCTGGCGTTCATCCATCAGGGTAAATCGTAATTTTTGCCGAAATAGTGAATTTTTTAGTTGGAATCCAGTCAAGAAACATGAATAAAGTTCAAGCATCCTTTAAAGCTACAGAAAGTGTGTTTCACGTGGAAGGTTACGAAAAAATTGACTTTAGTCTTGTCTATGTGAATGGTGCATTTGATATCAAAAACAGAGAAATTGCTGACAGCTATGAGAAATTTGGCCGCTGTCTAACCGTGATTGATGCTAATGTCTATGAACTTTATGGTCAGCAAATCAACTCATATTTCCAGCACTATGAGATTAAACTGACAGTATTTCCCATCATCATTACTGAACCCGCTAAAACCTTAGAAACTTTTGAAAAAATTGTCGATGCTTTTTCCAACTTTGGCTTAGTTCGTAAGGAACCGGTTTTAGTCGTTGGTGGTGGTCTAGTTACTGATGTGGCGGGATTTGCTTGCGCTGCTTACCGTCGTAAGAGTAACTATATTCGGGTTCCTACCACCTTAATTGGTTTAATTGATGCAGGTGTAGCGATTAAGGTCGCAGTTAATCATCGCAAGTTGAAAAATCGCTTGGGAGCATATCATGCACCTTTGAAGGTAATTCTGGACTTCTCATTTTTGAAGACCTTGCCAATATCTCAAGTTCGCAATGGGATGGCAGAATTAGTTAAGATTGCTGTAGTTTCTAACTCGCAAGTGTTTGAACTACTATACGAATATGGCGAACAACTGCTTTCCACTCACTTTGGACACGTGAATGCTACAGCAGAACTTAAAGAGATTGCCCATAAGGTGAACTATGAGGCTATCAAGACTATGCTAGAGTTGGAAACTCCTAACTTGCATGAAATAGACCTTGATCGCGTCATTGCTTACGGACACACTTGGAGTCCTACCCTAGAATTAGCACCCCGCGTACCTCTCTATCATGGTCATGCGGTAAACATAGATATGGCTTTGTCTGCAACCATCGCGGCAAAACGGGGGTATATTTTTACAGCGGAGCGCGATCGCATCCTAGATTTGATGAGTCGTATAGGTTTATCTCTGGATCATCCTCTACTAAATAGCGATTTGCTCTGGTATGCTACCGAGTCTATCAGCTTAACACGAGATGGCAAACAACGCGCTGCTATGCCTCGTCCCATTGGTGAGTGCTTCTTTGTTAATGATCTCACCCGTGAAGAACTTGATGCGGCTTTAGTTGAACATAAAAAACTTTGTGCTCAATACCCCCGGAAGGGAGAAGGGGTTGATGCATACATTGAAACTCAAGAAGCCAAACTACTGGAGGTGTAAAGGGATGACCAGTATTGTAGGAAAACAAACAGCTAGACCAATAACCCCACATAGCATCTTAGTCCTCCAGCTAGAGAAAACCCTGAAATTAGCACAACAAAGCAATATTCCCCCAGAGATATTAGATTCCCTGCGCCAGTCCGTGCAATTAGCAGCAGGTTTAGACCCCTATTTGGATGATTACACCACCCCGGAATCTAGACCCTTAGCAGCATTGGCGCAAAAAACTAGTCAAGAAGATTGGGGTAAACGCTTTAGCGATCGCGAAACAGTGCGTCAATTAGAGCAGGAAATGCTCTCAGGACATCTAGAGGGACAGACATTGAAAATGTTTGTTCACATGACCAAAGCCAAGCGCATTCTAGAAGTAGGAATGTTCACCGGATATTCAGCTTTAGCTATGGCTGAAGCTTTACCAAGGGATGGAAAACTGATAGCTTGTGAAGTAGACTCCTATGTGGCAAAATTTGCTCAAGCTTGCTTTGGTGAATCTCCAGACGGCTATAAAATAGTTGTAGAAGTAGCACCAGCCCTAGAGACTCTACACAAATTAGCAGCCAGAAAAGAATCATTTGATTTGATTTTCATCGATGCTGACAAAAAGGAGTATGTAGAGTACTTCCACACTATCTTAGACCATCATTTACTAACCACCGATGGCTTAATATGCGTGGATAATACGTTGTTACAGGGACAAGTTTATTTACCACCAGAACAACGCACAGCCAATGGTCAAGCGATCGCACAGTTTAATTCTGTAGTCGCCGCCGATCCTCGTGTGGAGCAAGTTCTCTTACCCATCCGAGATGGTGTGACTCTGATTAGACGCATAGCGTAACCAAGCTTTCAGGGAGATGAACAGGATCAATGCTTCCTCATCTCCCCCTACCTTCCTATTCTTGATATTTAGTGATAGATCAAACCTGACAACCGGCTTTCATGGTAACAATACTGACTACATTCAAAACTCTTGGTACCCTCGTCTTATTACTAATAGCCTTACCCTTCAATGCTTTGATAGTATTAACATCTTTGCTGTGGAGCCTTGTGAAATCGCCATTCACCCAAAAAAAAGCTCAACAGCAGACTATCCTGGTAAGTGGAGCCAAGATGACCAAAGCATTGCAACTGGCTCGTTGTTTCCATGCAGACGGACACAGAGTTATTCTGATTGAAACTCACAAATACTGGTTATCTGGTCATAGATTCTCCCGTTCTGTCAGTGCTTTTTATACAGTTCCAGCACCTCAATCAGACCCAGACGGCTATATCCAGGCCTTAGTAGAAATCGTGAGAAAAGAGCAAGTTGACGTTTATGTACCTGTATGTAGCCCTGTAGCTAGTTACTACGACTCCTTGGCAAAGCCAATACTATCAGAATACTGCGAGGTTTTCCACTTTGATGCAGATATTACCAAGATGCTAGATGATAAATTTGCTTTTACCCAGCAGGCGCGAAAGCTTGGTTTATCCGTCCCCAAGTCCTTTAAAATCACCGATCCACAACAAGTTATCAATTTTGATTTTAGTCAAGAAACCCGCAAATATATTCTCAAAAATCTGGCTTACGACTCTGTTCGCCGCTTAAATTTAACCAAACTTCCCTGCGAAACCCCAGAGGAGACAGCGGCCTTTGTCAACAGTTTACCCATCAGTTCCGAAAACCCTTGGATTATGCAAGAGTTTATTCCTGGTAAGGAGTTATGTACACATAGCACAGTGCGGGACGGGGAATTAAGACTACATTGTTGCTCCCACTCTTCTGCATTTCAAATCAACTATGAAAACGTCGAAAATCCCCAAATTCGTGAATGGGTGCAACACTTCGTTAAAAGTTTAGCACTGACTGGGCAAGTTTCCTTTGACTTTATCCAAGCTGAAGATGGGACAGTTTACGCCATTGAATGCAATCCCCGTACCCATTCGGCGATCACAATGTTCTACAATCATCCTGGTGTTGCACAAGCCTATCTTGGTAAGACTCCCCTACCTACAGTTTTGGAACCCCTAGCAACTAGCAAGCCCACTTACTGGATATATCACGAAATCTGGCGACTAACTGGTATCCGTTCCTGGAAACAATTGCAAACATCTGTGAATACCCTCCTCAAGGGTACTGATGCTATTTTCTGCTTTGATGACCCTGTACCATTTTTGACTCTACATCATTGGCAGATTACCTTGCTCTTGCTGAAAAATCTACAACAGCTTAAAGGTTGGGTAAAAATAGATTTCAATATTGGCAAGTTGGTAGAGTTAGGTGGCGATTAAAAGATAAATTTTTCCTTGGCTGCTATTTATAGGAAAGTCTATTATGTCTGTACTTCGTATTCTGCATTTGGTGGGGTCTGCATACAATGAGTTTTATAGTCATTTATCACGCCTTTATGCTCAAGACTGTTTGACAGCAACGGCAGATTCATCACGCTATGATTTTCAGATTGCATACGTTACACCTGATGGCCAGTGGCGTTTTCCTCCCTCTCTTAGTCCAGAGGATATCGCTATCACTAAACCGATGTCTCTAGGGGATGCTGTTAAATTTATTACATCGCAAAACATTGACCTGGCGTTACCACAAATGTTTTGTATTCCGGGAATGACTTACTACCGCGCCCTATTCGACCTGCTGAATATTCCTTATATTGGCAATACTGCCGATATTATGGCAATAGGTAGCCACAAAGCCAGAACTAAAGCAATTGTCGCTGCAGCAGGAGTGAAAGTACCTCGAGGAGAATTACTCCGCCCAGGAGATATACCCACAATTACACCACCAGTAGTCATCAAACCCGTTAGTTCTGACAATTCTTTAGGAGTGGCTTTAGTCAAGGAGGCTACTGATTATCAGGCTGCTTTGCAGACAGCATTTCAATATGCAGATGAGGTGATTGTAGAAACATTCATCCCACTCGGTCGAGAAGTTAGATGTGGTATCCTTGTTAAGGACGGAGAGTTATTGGGTTTACCCCTAGAAGAGTATAAGTTAGACCCCCACGACAAACCTATCCGCAAATATGCTGATAAACTCAAGGAAACCGATGATGGTAACTTGGATTTTAGCGCTAAAGATCACACCAAGTCTTGGATTGTGGACTGTAATGACCCTATGACCCCACGGGTGCAGGAAGTAGCTAAACTCTGTCATCAGGCCTTGGGTTGTCGCCACTATAGTTTATTTGATTTCCGCATCGATCCAGATGGACAACCTTGGTTTTTAGAGGCTGGTTTATATTGTTCTTTTTCTCCGAGAAGTGTGATTTCCTCCATGGCCAAAACAGCGGGAATTCCTCTCAATGAATTATTCATGACGGTTATTCATGAAACTTTGCGTAGTAATCAATGAAATTTACTCAATTTCTGTTACTAGCCATTGCCATTCAGTAACTACATTCTCAGGTATATTGATCAGCAATGGCTTGACATTTTTAGTCGGCACATATAGTTTAAGTGCATCGGTGGTTCCTAGTTGGGGGAGAATTTTAGTTAATTCATATTCACCCACATTGGGAGCAGGTGCAGTTAAGCTATAGGCATCTGATGCACTCAATAGTTTTCCTGATGTTGTCTCAATTACTAATGGTTGCGGGTGAGCAATTTCTACAATCCCCGGAAAACCCACTAGGCGTAATCTTAAATCTTTGATTGTACTTTTGTCATCTTGTTTGAACAATAGCACCTGCCAAGTATAGCCTTTTTCATCTTTGATAGATACTTGGGAGTGATAGCGCAAAACACCAGGGGAATCATGATGTTGTCGCAGTAATGCCTCTGCTGATTGCACACCCCATGCACTAAAAGTCAAGGTGACCAGGATTACTATAGCCCAAGTCCAGAAGTATTGCCAGACTTTTTGCTTGAGGTCATACATACGGTCAAGGGAATTCTCATGAGTAGAAACACAAAACCCGAACTACCCTAACTATAGCGTCAGTTGAGATAGGAAGTCCTCATTTTAGATTTATGTCGGAGTGTCAAATTAAATTATTTCTTGTCCTCGATGATGAGCCGCTTGTAATAATAAAGACTCCGCAAAAGCGATCGCATCTGTGGCGGACTTACCACCAGCTAACTGCGCCAGTTCTTCCCGGCGATTGGTCATATTCTCTAAACTAGTGACTCTTACCACCGTCCTAATTTCAGTATTATTACTTAGGCAAATAGTTTTTTTATCTACACGAAAATGTCTGTCAGCCATCGCCGCCACTAGGGGCTGATGGGTAACACATAAAACTTGGTTATTTTGACTTAGCTGGTGTAATTTTTCTGCGATCGCTTGGGCGACCCTCCCAGAAACCCCCACATCAATTTCATCAAATATCATAGTTTCCGCCGCATCCCCTCGGGAAAAACAAGCTTTCAGCGCCAGTAAAAAGCGACTCATTTCCCCCCCGGAAGCGATCGCTATTAAAGGTTGCAGGGGTTCCCCAGGGTTAGGACTAAACATAAAGGTAATTTTGTCCGCACCAGTGGCTGTGGGGGAAATAGGCACGATCTCCACTTGAAACTTTACCTTTTCCATAGCTAAAGGCTTGAGTTCACACAGTAATTCAGATTCTAAATCCGCAGCGGTTTGCCGACGCAATTTAGTTAACTGTTCACAGACTTGGGTTAGATGGGCAAAACAGGCCATTTCCTGCTGTTCTAGACTTTCAATCGACTGTTCACCGTCATTGAGTTCTGCCAACTCGTCTAGTATGCGTTGGTAGTGGGCGATCGCCTCTGTGAGGGTAGGGCCATACTTACGACAAATTTGCTTTAATTCTTGAATGCGCTCTTCTACTTCTTGCAATCTTTGGGGGTCGGCTTCTAAACTACTGCCGTAAGTATTAATTTGCCTTCCCACTTCCATGATCATAGTTTGAGCATCCCTGACCAGATCTAACAAAGGTTGTAATTGGCCATCGTACTCCACCATATCAGTTAATGTCGCCTCGCTGTCTGCTAATAAATCCGTTACAGAAGGTGTCTCATTATCGTTTTGATACAAGGATTGATACACCTTGTAACTCATCTGTTGCAGTTCCACTACATGATTGAGACGTTCCCGTTCTTGCTGGAGTTGTTCCCATTCCAGAGGATCTTGGAGGTTAGCAGTTCTCAATTCTTGGATTTGATACCTGAGCAAATCGAGTTGCTGTAGACGTTCCCTTTCTGATGTCCGGCGTTTTTCCAAGACCAGATAAGCTCTTTGATAAGCACTAAAGGCTGTGGCAATGATTTGACGCTGTTGCATCAGTAAGTCACCACCATACACATCTAACCATTCTCGGACTTGGGCCGGCTGTCCTACCTGTAAAGTTTGACCTTGGGCGGTGATTTCCACCAGGCGATCGCGCAGCCCTCCCATGATCTGGCGATTCACTAACACCCCATTTACCCGCGATCTACTACGGATATTACTACTACTGCCAGTAATTTCTCGGCTAACTATTACACAGTTATCTTCAATTAAATCGATTTCCTGTGCTATCAACCAAGTGGTTAAGGAAGGTGATAGGGTGAAAGTAGCTTCTACCAGTGAACGATTCGTTCCCGTGCGAATAACTCGACTAGAGATTTTACCCCCCAAAGCCGCATCAATGGCATCCAAGATAATGGATTTTCCCGCACCGGTTTCACCTGTTAGTACATTGAGACCAGGGCCAAATTCCAGCTCTAGTTGATCAATCAGGGCAAAATTTTCGATTCGCAGCCAAAGCAACATCAAGCCAAATTCTCCAAGAGGACAGATGCGGGTACTTTTAACTTACAGAACACTAAGCAGGTTATTTTTCTTACTTCTTGGTGCATTGTGGGCATATTGTTATGATACAACGCTTTTCTCTGGAAAGTCTATAATTGTTCCCCCTATAAGTATCAGTTGAGGATAGGGAATATCGAGATATTATTGAACTAGTAAGCCATTTTACTAGTTATTAGTAGTTTGGAGTGGATAACCCGCCCTGATAACTTGGGGAAAAACTCTAATTTATCCCTGTTTGAGGGATGATTCTTTGTAAACTTATTGTTACAATACTTTACATGCTTAATCCTCTCGGTGGCTTCCTTCATGATTGTTAAGACACTTTCCCCGACTTCGCGCAAAACCGAGGACGAACCACAAGTTACTCCAGTAGTAACAGAAAATGGCATATCAACCTTAGTTGTTGATTCACCAAAATCTATGATTAACCAAAAGTCCGATACTGAGGCTATACCTTACGATCCCCAAGAGATTAGGGAACATTATCGCCAGCGCCCCCTAAAAGTTGTGCGGCGTATTTTCGCAGTCTTAGGGCCGACCCTTTCCTTTCTATTTGGGTTGTGGTGGGACAACCGCCGGGGAATAGTGGTGAAAAAAGACCCCCGTCGAGCTGTTCAACTGCGAGAACTACTCACGAAATTGGGGCCGGCTTACATTAAAATCGGACAGGCTTTATCTACTAGACCAGATTTGGTTCCCCCCGCATATCTAGAAGAATTAACTAGGTTACAAGACCAATTACCGCCGTTTCCTAACGCCATCGCTTACCAATTTATTGAAGAAGAATTAGGCGCACCACCAGAGGAAATTTACGCCCAACTCTCCGAACAGCCCATTGCGGCGGCTTCTCTGGGGCAAGTTTATAAAGGTAAATTGAAAACTGGTGAAGAAGTCGCTATTAAAGTCCAACGCCCTGATTTAAGAGAAGCAATTACTATTGACTTGTTTATTTTGCGCCAACTCGCCGCTTGGGTAAAAAATAAAGTTAAACGAATACGCAGTGACTTAGTTGGTATCCTCGATGAATTAGGCGATCGCATCTTTGAAGAGATGGATTATATTCATGAGGGAGAAAATCAGGACTTACGCAACTGGCACAAATAGGGAGCGGAGGGAGCCGCGCCACGGGACAATTTCAATTAAACCAAGCACATAGGAATACTTGGGCGTTTGAGTTGCTGTATTAAATAATTAGACAGCAAATTATGCTTGA
>NZ_JAQMUH010000018.1:0-15204 GCF_028331025.1 Anabaenopsis arnoldii
GCACAAAGAAAAGGTGTAATAGTCGTGCTTTGTAACGAATCATATACATCAAAAACGTGCGGTAACTGCGGTCATGTTCATTATAAACTAGGTGGAAACAAAGTTTTTAAATGTTCACATTGCGGAATTCAGGTCTATCGTGATGTGAATGGCGCACGCAATATTTTATTGCGTGCTTTGCAAGCAACTGCCTTTACCGTGACCCATGATTCTATCGTGCTTTCTGACAAGTCAGAATTGACGGATGCCGTAGTTAATCTAGTTTAATCGCTTTGATTAGCTTAAAAGTTGCACAGTTTAGTAAATCTAAAGTCCGGTTGATTTGACGCTCAACAGGATGAATTATCATGACGGTTCAAACCGCTTGCGTCGCTCCCCTCTCAGCACACTTCGTGACTGAGTTTCCCGCATACCATGTATTTCTATGAAGTTTGACAAAATATTAATTGCCAATCGGGGGGAAATTGCCCTTCGCATTCTCCGCGCCTGTGAAGAAATGGGAATCGCCACGGTTGCGGTTCACTCCACAGTTGACCAGAATGCTCTCCACGTTCAACTTGCCGACGAAGCGGTTTGCATTGGCGAACCTGCTAGTAGTAAAAGTTATTTGAATATTCCCAACATTATTTCTGCTGCCCTAACACGTAATGCCAGCGCCATTCACCCTGGTTATGGATTTTTAGCAGAAAATGCCAGATTTGCAGAAATTTGTGCTGACCATCATATTGCCTTTATTGGACCGACTCCTGAAGCCATAAGGCTCATGGGGGATAAATCCACAGCTAAAGAAACCATGCAAAAAGCTTTGGTACCAACTGTACCAGGTAGTGATGGCTTAGTAGAATCCGAACAAGAAGGATTGCTAATTGCCAAGGATATGGATTATCCGGTCATGATTAAAGCTACTGCTGGTGGGGGCGGTAGAGGAATGCGTTTAGTGCGTTCTGAAAGTGAATTTGTCAAACTTTTCTTAGCAGCCCAAGGGGAAGCCGGAGCGGCCTTTGGTAATTCTGGCGTTTATATAGAAAAATTTATTGAACGTCCGCGGCACATTGAATTCCAAATTTTGGCAGATAATTACGGTAACGTTATCCATTTGGGCGAACGAGACTGCTCAATTCAGCGCCGCAATCAAAAGTTACTCGAAGAGGCTCCCAGTCCCGCACTTGACCCAGAACTACGAGAAAAAATGGGACAAGCTGCTGTCAGAGCAGCTCAGTTTATCAACTTTACTGGGGCTGGTACAGTTGAATTTCTTCTAGATAGGTCTGGTAAGTTCTACTTTATGGAAATGAACACCCGGATTCAAGTTGAGCACCCTGTAACAGAAATGGTCACAGGAGTGGACTTAGTTGCTGAACAAATCCGCATTGCCCAAGGGGAAAGACTAAGGATTACCCAAGACCAAGTAATCTTAAGAGGTCATGCTATTGAATGCCGCATTAACGCCGAAGACCCAGAGCATGACTTTCGCCCTGCACCCGGACGTATTAGCGGCTATCTTCCCCCTGGTGGACCCGGTGTCCGTATTGATTCCCATGTTTACACCGACTACCAAATCCCCCCCTATTATGATTCTCTGATTGGTAAATTAATTGTTTGGGGTCCAGACCGAGCTACTGCAATTAACCGCATGAAACGCGCATTGCGAGAGTGTGCCATTACCGGACTTCCCACTACTATTGGATTTCATCAAAAGATTATGGAAAACCCCCGATTCTTGCAAGGTAATGTCTACACCAATTTTGTCCAGGAGATGAACCTTTAGGCTTGGGAAAATAAAAGAGGTTGGGGGAGGGGGTAAAGCAGTTAGTCTGGTGCTAAAATCTTTTACCCTCTTCCTACTCCCACTCCTATTACTTAATTCAAGCGAGTCATCATGGTGAGCAATCCTTGCTGACCGAGCAGAATTTCCCTAATCAGGCTGAGAATTCCTACCCAAAGAATAGGGGTAATATCTACCCCTCCTATGGGCTGCACTAGCTTTCGCAATGGCACTAAAAAGGGTTCAGTAGGCCAAGCTATCAGGTTAAAGGGCAAACGATTCAAGTCCACTTGTGGATACCAAGTCAGAATTATCCGGAAAATAAACAGAAATGTCATCAGTCCCAATAAAGGGCTGAGAATCCAAACAGTCAGGTTAACACCAGTCATTGGTTTGAGCTACTATCTGTGAACTAAGAAAGAATTTAGGCGAAAGCCAGCAAGGCTGCAATGTTTGAATGTTCTTGGTTCAATTTTAACGAATTCCAGGAAGGATACTTTTTTTCACTCACCAGTCAGGATGTTGCACTTTTTTGGCGAGACACCATATTAGAATTATGATCAAGTGTGTAAAAAAAAGGTTTAGAACTATGACGCCTTCATTAGCAAATTTTCTTTGGAGTCTGTTTTGGGGTGGTGTGATTGTAGTACTCCCTGCTACAGTTGGGCTGATTTTCATTAGCCAAAAAGATAAAATCCAGCGTTCATAATTCCTGGGAGAGTCGCTTTGACTCTCATAAAAATATCGCGGTCAGCTGGAAAATCAGCGACTTTAGCCCGCAGAGGAAAGCCACTAGGTGGTTAAAACCACCGTGGTCTTTTCTGGGGAAAAGTAACCAGTAAGCTAGGCTTATACTTTAGCCGACTGGGTAAACGGTTTTTGACGACCGTAGCGAGAGTAAGACTGTGGGGTTAGACCTAAAGTTACTCTGTCAGCAGGATCTCAGTGTCTTTACACCATTGCATATTTTCTCAGCTAGGCATCTTGCGGGGCTGAATTATGCGAGTTAAAAAATATGATGTAGCTTACCCAATTGCACCAACAGCAAACAGTCCCCCCACTGAGGACAAGCTATACTTTGACTAGCTGGCGATAAACAGCTTCAGAGCTTCTTTCCCAGAGGCTTTGAAGCTTCAATATATTGTTGATATTGTGCCTGATTAGAGTAGTGATTTTAATTGTGACTCGCTAACATAGATTTGATATTTGGAAAAGAACAATGGTAAATTTTGGGCTGAACTCAGCCAGCGTTCTGGCTCAGGTCAATTTTGGGACGAACTCAGCCAGTATTCTAGGAATTTTCCTGGCTGTGTCTGGGGCAGCACTGTATTTTCTCCGCACTGTGCGTCCAGAACTGTCACGAGATCAAGATATTTTCTTTGCAGCAGTGGGCTTACTCTGCGGGTTTATTCTCATTTTCCAAGGGTGGCGGTTAGACCCAATTTTACAATTTAATCAGCTGCTTTTAGTCGGATCAACTGTATTTTTTGCAGTTGAAAGTATTCGTTTGCGAGGTATAGCTACTCAACAAGCTAAGCGGAATACTCCTATTGTGGATGAGGATCGAGAAGTAAGCAGAAGCTATTCCTACGATCGCAGGGGATATGAGGCTGAGGTAGAAGAAGACTTAGAACCCCTTCCCTATGAAGACGAAGAACCACCTGTGCGCCCTCGTATTCGGGGTAGCAGGGATACTCGTTCCCCCCGTGATGAATACTATGAGGATCAACCACCTCGCCGCCCAGAACGCCGCAGTGGTAGGGAAAGACCAGAAACCCCAGACAGAAAGCGTCGTCCTAGTTCTGTCCGTCCTGGGAGTCGCAGTCGTGAGAGTTTTGAAGCAGAAAATTGGAGTGCTGATAGGGAAGTTGATGATTGGGATACTTCAGGTACTGAAGGGAGAAAATCTTCGAGCCGTAACACTAATAGACCACCACGTCGGGAAACTCGCGACCAGGATGTCCTTTCCCGAACCAGAAAGCGCCGGCCGTCTCCAGACTCAAGTTCACCTAGACCCATTGATGATGATGCAATACCAACTGAATACGTACCATATAACCCGATAGAAAACCCCAATCGGGAGCCAGATAATTTGACCGATTTGGATTAGGGTGTTATCTAATACGATTGGCTGTGCATTAGGTCTGGAGGCGATGGAAGACAATTGAGGTGAAAAGACTTACGCCTAGATTTTGGCTCCAAAGACCAATTCGTTGGAGCCTGGTTTTTAGCTTTGCTAGTTTATTGTTATCTTGCAGTAACAACGAAATACCCTTAAGGCCTACTTCCCTCAACAGTCGCTACACTGAAGAGCAACCTGCATTGAGTGGAAATGGTCGCTTTTTAGCATTTATATCTAATCGTAATGGTACTCACCAACTGTTGGTCTATGACTTGGAAGAACAACGGTTGGTTAGCATACCGGGTTTAAATAGACCCAGGACGATTACTGAAAATCCTAGCCTGAGCTATACCGGACGTTACATTGCTTATCTGACCAGTGACCAAGGTAGACCTGTTGTAGCACTTTATGATCGCGCTACGCAAAATTCACAAGTTATGACTCCCACTTATCGCGGCTGGTTGAGAAATCCGGGAATTAGCCCAGATGGACGTTATATTGTTTTTGAAACCGCTAGCCGTGGTCAGTGGGATATTGAAGTTTTAGACCGCGGACCAGATATTGAGTTAGATATTCCCAACGGTGCGAGTGTGAGATAATCATCCGTTAGGTAATTTATCTGTGTTCATCAGCATTGACTAATGACGAAATGAATAATCGAACTATTTTTATACCTATACTTGTTGCTGGGTTGGGCTTATTGGCTGGCTGCGTCGGCTATCCTCGCTTAGTCAATTATCCTTTTGATCCTGGTGGTCGGAGTCTTAACAGTCCAGCTTCGGAACTAAATCCCCAAACTTCAGGGAGATATATTGTTTTTACCAGCGATCGCCGGGGTAGCCAAGATGTTTATATGTTCGATACACTAACTCGCACCTTGGTAGATTTACCGGGTTTAAATTCCTTCGATACCATCGCCTCTCATCCTAGTGTTGCTGAGAATGGTCAGTACATTGTTTTTGCGGCTAGTCGTCAGGGGCGATCTACTATTTTTCTCTATGACCGAGAAACTAGACAATCGAGAAATTTAACTAATAACTTGCTAGCAGAAGTCCGCAACCCTACGATTAGCGCTGATGGTCGCAGGATTGCGTTTGAGTATAGTAACAATGGTCAATGGGATGTTTTAGTTTATGAACAATCGGGACAAAGGTTGAATATACCTCAAGAGCCGCGCTGAAAATAGAGACTGGGAAATTTATCAATCAGGGGTTTTCTTTTTCTTTTGTACAGATTCAATCAGCGATCGCACTTGTTGAGTACCTTGGGAAGGTTCAAAGGAAAGTGGGAATTTACCGCGCACTATCATTCGTAAACCAAGAGGTGCAAGACTCAGTAGTCCTTTCAGGTCCCGAAAGTAGTTACCAACCACTTGGATACCAAATTGACGTTCATCGATCCAACCACCTTCTTTCACCAAATCTACTAATACTTTGCGGTGGCGAATTGAGCGACTGTCTTGGGCTTGTTTGCGTTGCAGAATTTCCTGTTTAATTTTTGTGATTTGCTCCAATGGTGCTACCTCCATCGGACAAACTGAGTCACAGTAGAAACAACGAGTACAACCCCATACCCCTTTAGTTCCTTGGTTATAAGTTTCTAAGCGATTTTCGGTTTCACCATCACGAGAGTCAGCCACCATGCGATAGGCTTTGGCTAGTGCATGAGGACCAACAAAATCTGGATTAACTTCACGGGCATTACATTCAGAATAACAAGCACCACACATGATACAATTACCTGTCTGATCAAGACGCGATCGCTCCTGTGGTGTTTGTAAAAATTCCCTTTCCGGAACTTGTCGCGCCGCTGTACTTACATAAGGAGCTACTGCATCTAGATGATTCCAGAAACTAGTCATGTCAACGACCAAATCTTTAATTACCGGCATATTACCTAAAGGAGCTACTGTAATTTCCCGAATTGTGTTGGCGTTATTTTCCCCTCCAGGGATTTGTGGTAATCTAGCTAGTTCACTACCGACATTTTCCTTACAAGCTAAAGCCGAACGCCCATTGATTCGCATAGCACAGCTACCGCAAATTGTATTGCGGCAATTTTTGCGAAAAGCGAGTGTTCCATCTTGTTCCCACTTAATTCGATTGAGGCAATCCAAGATTGTATTGCCAGAATCTACCTGTAAAAGGTAAGTTTGTACAACAGGAGAGAAATTTTGTTGCTGCCGAATGATTTTAAATAAAACTTCCATTATCACCAACCACAATCTTCAAATTATATTGCCAGCCGCAGAAGTCGTGAATCAAGCCTGGTGGTTACACTTGAGCTATACTCTTGTTCACCCTAATGGCCAGCCCAGTGTTAATAGGCTGCTCACACAAGAGCAACTGATTCTAGTTTAAGGATAACCATTCATATTCAATTTGTAGGGGTGCTACAACTGAGATTCTTGTCAACCTCTCAAATCAAAGGCAAATCATGTAGTTATGGTGGGGGGAATATTTAACCTAATTGTTTCACAGCAGAAGCACAAGTCGGTTTTTCAGGAGAAACAGCTAGGTTCATATCCTGCATAGTGAATATATCTAAACTCAATCCATTCATGTTTCTCAATATCTCTTGATGTTAAGAGTAATGGCAGCCATTGGCGCATAAAATCCCTAATCTAGTCGCAAAGGGATAGTTTTTTTGTGTATATGTCAGCGCTGAACCTGTGGGATATCATCGGGTGATAAGCAGGTATTTGCAAGATATGGGAAAATTTATTCTTCCCCAAGACAGACGTATATAATCTCTATCCGCTGTTTGTCTCATGAGAATAAACCATCAGGACAATCCTCACTTAGGGGATGTGTGTACAAAATCAAGTAAATTTGGGATTTTACTCAATTGTCAAAACTCCTCATCTAAATTTAGATGAATTTTTATAAAAGTCTCGCTGCAATATTCAATAGGGCAAAAAGTCCGATGAATCCCACTTTTTGACTCCCCAAGGTTAGATATTTAGATTTAAGTTTTTAGTCGCAGTTCAATTAAAAACTAAACAATTATTTTGCTATTATTAGTTCATGCTAGTATTTAATATAAAATTACGAACTAACAAATCCAGTACCAATAGCTGCATAAGCACCGCTAATGCTGATTTGTAAATTCGTAATGTAGAGACAAAAAAATTCACGTCTCTACAGGCAGAACAAAGGTGTATGTCCGTAAGAGCCTATTCAAATACCATGCTGTCTTGGTCTGGAGAGTCAGATTAGGGAAAACCTCACAACTCAAAGGCAATAAAGGCCAGCACTGAAAGTTGAAAGCCAGCAATTTATTTGGTCTACGACTTATTTGTAGTCGCACTCAAATAACTTGTTCAGGTGGCTGAAAGTGACACTGCTACAGTAGCGCCAACACATAAAATCAATTGATTTCCCATGGTGATTTCTGGTGAAAAGTGCCGTAAAATCCCTGAAATCAATGTTTGTGGACACCATGACCTCTAGTCTGTTGTGGGTGACCATAATAGAATTTATCCCTCACCCCAGAGTCATGAGTAGTCAAATACTGGCATGAGACAACTTTGTTTATCAGTTTGGAGAAAGTAAGGAAAATTTGAGCGTAATGACTGAAACTGCAACCGCACCATTAACTGGAAAAGCATTGCTTGCTAAGGTGAAAGAATTATCTAATTTACCACGCCGAGAAAGAGCCAAGCAGTGCGGATATTACACCGTTACTAAGAATAATCAAGTTCGCGTCAATCTCACAGATTTTTATGATGCTCTGCTATCGGCTAGAGGAATTCCTCTGAGTCCCGAAGCACCTAAAGATGGTCGTGGTCGTGAACCGACATATCGTGTCAGCGTTCATCAAAACGGTCAAATTGTGATTGGTGCTACCTACACTAAGGCAATGAACTTAAAGCCGGGTGATGAGTTTGAAATCAGACTGGGATATAAACATATCCACTTAATTCAACTGGGAGAAAGTGATAAAAAAGTGACTTCAGTAGATATAGACTCAGAAGACTCCGATGAAGATTTGGAAGAGTAAGTTTGCCCATGGTATGAATAAGTTAACAGTCAAGGCTTTATCGAAAAAATGGGTTTAAAACCCCGTTGTTCTACGACGGCTTTTCTTGATTCTTGCAAAAAAACTTGCCTAAAAAAACAACAAAAAGCTAAAATGCAATAGTCGGCATGGGGCATCGGCACGACTTTAAATGGACAGAGAGTGACTATAAGACTGCTTCGGCAGCGAGTTACTGTGAACTGTCAAGAATCACCGATAGCGTAGCGTGGCGTAAGCCATACTTCAAGATCGGTGAGTATGTCAAAACTAATTCGTACCACTACAGCCAAGCGCTAATTCTCTTTGCTTGAACTTTGTAACATGGGAACAATACGATTAGACCCCTTGCACAAGTGACAAACTCTAGTAGAGTCTTGATTAACAAGCAGGAAGTCTATCGTGTTTTTTTATGTCTATTTTGATAAAAATATCCAATAGCGTAGCAGCATTTATACAAGATGCATCAATGCTGGTTATGGTGATGACATTTTTTATCACCTGGATAGGGTGCTGGTTACCAATAGCAGCAGTCATCGCCATCAGACTGAATTGGCAACCTACCAAAGCTTTACAACCGGAACAAAAGTTACCCTTGTTAGTGCCACTTTACTTATTAGCGCCCCTGGTTCTCTGGGTAGTGACTTGGCTATCCCATAAATCTTTTTCAGATTATGGCTTGGTGGCCAGTGTTTCCCTGCTCAGTTCCCTAGGGCTGGGTTTCGGTTTGGGAGTATTGAGCCTAGCAATGATGTTTACGTCCCAATTCTGGCTAGGCTGGTGCTATTTAGAAAAATCAAATATTAAATTTATACCATCGATTTTATTGATAGCCTTATTAGTTGGGGGCATAGAAGAGTTAGTTTTTCGTGGTTTCTTGTTAACTGAATTGGAGCGTGATTACCCACTGTGGGTAGCAGCAACAATTTCCAGCTTAATTTTTGCCCTTCTGCACTTAGTATGGGAACAACGGGAAACCAAACCCCAAATTCCTGGATTATGGCTGATGGGAATGATGCTGGTATTAGCCAGGATTACTGATGGGGGCAGTTTGGGTATAGCTTGGGGATTACATACAGCATTAGTATGGGCGATCGCGACCATAGATACAGCACAACTAATTAGCTATACTGGTAAAGCCTCAGAATGGTGGACTGGTAAAAACAAAAAACCCCTGGCGGGGGCGGCGGGAATTATTTGTGTGTTGGGAACAGGGTTAATTATGTGGGCATTGTGATAAATAGCACACACTATCGTAATCAATCCTAATTTAAAAGTCAGATTTAGATTGACCAGTGCATACAAGCTGAGAGTCTGACAAGCAGAATAGATGATGGTGGGTTAGTAATCGCTAACCCACCATCAGATTTTTGGGAATTGTACCCCATTCTTTAACTGATAAAATGCAGCTGGGTGATGATCATAGTCATGAGATTATGGGTAATCGGGAGACTATCTATCACCATACCCAAACATAACAGCATCATGTAAGAGATGGAATAGAGAAACAACTCTCTAGCCACAGTGCGATCCTCTGGACTGTGTAACAAACGCCAAGATTTGTGAACAAATAATCCTCCCAGACTGAGGGCGATCGCCGCATAAACAAATCCACTAGCGTGCAAAGGATAAACAAGTAAGATAGTAGTACCAACGGTGACCAGTGTATAGTACCAAATCTGCTTGACTGTTGCCATATCACCCTCAACCACAGGTAACATTGGGATACCAACTTTTGCGTAGTCATCCCGAATCATCAGCGCTAACGCCCAGAAATGGGGAGGTGTCCATAAAAAAACTATGGCAAAAATTAACCATGCTGCCCAGCTTAAAGTCCCTGTGACAGCCGCCCAACCAACTAAAGCGGGAATTGCTCCAGCAGCGCCACCAATGACAATATTTTGAGTGCTGTGGCGTTTTAACCAGTGGGTATAGACCAAAACATAAAAGATAATGCCGGAGAATGCTAGAGAAGCAGCGAGTAAATTGGCGAATACTGCGAGTAGGGTGAAAGACATCACCGCCAGAGCGATGGCAAAAATCAGGGCATCACGGGGCTGGATCTTACCAGAAGGGATAGGACGATGACGCGTCCGCTCCATATCATAGTCAATATCCCGGTCATAGATACAGTTAATGGTTTGGGCGCTAGCGGCTGCCAAAGTACCACCAGTAAGAGTTACTAACAGCAACAATGGATCTACTTGTCCCTGAGCAGCAATCCACATACTTCCAGCCGTGGTAATCAGCAGCAAGGGAATAATCCGCGGCTTTGTGAGTTGGTAGTAGCTTTGGATGACTTGGAGAAATGTTTGGTTTTGGCGAGAGACATTAGTCTCAATCATGTTAGCTCTTGTTCCTTATTTTTCAACAACTTTTATGCAGCCCCTGCTCATACTGAGTTGACATTAAAAATAGTTACTGATCCTCAGGGAAGACGAGGAAGATGAGGAGGATGGAGAAGATCGGGAAGATTGTGATCAGGTTCCCTGATCTTTCCTGGCTCCCCCATAAACCCTTGTTCAGACTAGCTAGTGAAAGTTGAGACTTTTCTTGGGCGTGCAAGCAGTTTTGGTTTTTATGGTGTTACCACTTCTAATAGCTGGGGGTTGTTGCTAGATGTGATGGCAATTTGATTTCCTGCCGTGGCAAGCTACATAGCAATGGGGAAACGAACCCGAATTAAGTTATGCATTGGTTCCATTTATTGGTGTACTGATAACATTCGCTGTTGAAGCAACAGGGTAAGCATTGATTTCACGGGCCATAGCCGAGTCGCGTAGTGCCAGAACTGTAAAAGCTACTAAAGTACCAAGCAAAGCCGCCCCGACAGTTTGGTGAGAAACTGTCAAAAGCTCGACTTGGAGATGTAATCGGAAAGTGGCAACTCCTAAGAAGATTTGTAACATCAGCAACCCACCGGCCATAGTTGCCAATCGCCGCAAAGCTGGATGGAGTGCTGGCGTGCGCCAGGATATGAATACCACTGCCAAAGTAGCCACAGTAGGCGGTACCAAGCCAAAAATATGGCTATACATCACATTACAAAGCTGAGAATCACCAAAGCATTGGTGTAAGGCCCAGCGAGACCCTACTAAAGCGCCTAGTATACTTTGCAGATAGACAAAAATAACGGCACTCAAACCCAACCAAGGTAACTTACCAACAGTTCCAGTTCCTTGATAAGGAGTGAGCGCGATGCCAACAACCAGTAGGGTAGTGAAAAATAACAGCGCCGTTCCCAAATGGGCAGTGACGATATCAAACCGCAACAGTTGGGTAACGGTAAGTCCTCCCAAAATCCCTTGGAAGACGATTAAAAATAGGGCAAATGTCGATGCCCAGGGCAGCCAAGTGGGTAAGCAACGACGATACCACCAGGACAACCCAGCCAGGGCTATGGCGCTCAAACCAATTAACCCTGCATCCAATCTGTGAAACCACTCCAAGAAAACTTGAAGATTCATTTGTCTAGTGGGCACCAATTCCCCATAGCACAATGGCCAGTCCGGACAAGCCAGCCCAGCATTCATCACACGGGTGGCACTGCCTATGGCCATCAAAATCAAGGTGGCTATGCAAATTTTCCACACCAAGCGACGAATTAATTCCTGGGGCTTTCGCTGCTCGGCGGCCGCTTCATTTTGTTGTTCTAGGACAAATTCATTCATGAACAGTACCTTCCGCCCGCTCTTGGTTGAGCTGCCGTTAAATTTTCCAAGTTTGAGTACCAATCTATCTACACCCTAACCTATGCAGCCGGGTGGAAAAGATTGGCTTGCACTTATACTTTGGATCACTCTAGCTAGTTTTAGCCGAGCTTTAGGTATTTTTTAATTTGTTAACGATTAATAATTATTGATTAATTTTACCAATCTGAAATATTTATGGGATTTTACATAGCATTGACACTAAGCTATGTCTAGCCATAAATGTATAAAAATCTCTAAAATAGATATGTGATGCTCAAAACTATGAACTTAGTTGGAAAAATTAATAAAATCTTAAAACCATTAGACTCCAGATTTAATTGCCTGAACTACCTTAGTAAGTGGGTAGCATAGAGATAACGTAGTAAATTCATTTAAGTAAACCGTGAAGATTCCAAGTTCCATCTGGACACTACTAATTGGCATCGTACTAACGCTATCGAGCCTTTGGTACGGTCAAAATCACGGTCTGTTGCCAACAGCAGCCACAGACGAAGCCGTTTTAGTGGATGGTCTGTTTAACACCATGATGATCGTTTCCACAGGTATATTCTTACTTGTGGAAGGTATTTTGATCTACTCGGCAATTAAATACCGGCGACGGGCCGGTGACCTTGAAGATGGACCACCAATTGAGGGCAATGTGCCTTTAGAAATCCTCTGGACAGCGATACCAGCCATTATCGTCCTCGGTATTTCTGTTTATAGTTTTGAGGTATATAACGACATTGGCGGCTTTGATCCCCATTCTGTTCATGAAGCGCCGATGACTCAGGAGTCTATGACAATGCCGGGGGCTGCGATTGCAGCAACTTTAAGCGATACACCCCCCAGCACAGGGGGGAACCGCAATCAAGAACAGTCTGAGGAGGCAATGCAAGACCCAGCCACAGCAGCAGTCCGTAATGCTGACCAAATTCCCCAAAAGCGGAATGCGCCCGGTGTAGGTAGTGTGGCTCCCACTATTGGGGGAAGTCCCGAAAAGGCTGGTCTACCACCAGAATTACGGGTTAATGTGACTGGTTTACAATATGCTTGGCTTTTCACCTATCCTGATACGGGGGTCACTACAGGTGAGCTACACCTTCCAGTAGGTCGGGAAGTGGAAATCAACATGACAGCCAATGATGTTATCCATGCTTTCTGGGTTCCTGAGTTCCGCCTAAAACAAGATGCTATCCCCGGTAGACAAAGCGAAATTCGGTTCACTCCCAGATTAGCTGGTACTTACGACCTGATTTGTGCCGAACTTTGTGGCCCTTACCACGGAGCAATGAAAACCCAAGTAGTAGTAGAAACCCAACAAGCCTATGAAGCCTGGATGCAAGAACAATTGGTTGCTAGTAGCGAAACCCTAAACCAAGCCGTTGCTGTTAATCCTGCTGATTTGTCCGCAGATGAATTTCTCAGTCCTTACACTAGGGATATGGGTATACAGCCAGAGATGCTACATCATATGCACCAAAAGATTGTTGAGTAAACAGTGCGGCTAGCTGAGTCAGGATTTCATCCCTCACTAAGCACATAAATTCATGGTCATTCAATCCATACAAACAAGTCAGGAAAGCGAAGAAAGTCATTTTACTAATGACTAATGACCAATGACTAATGAGTAATGACTAATTAACTTATGACACAAACTCAGTTAGAAAAAACTGCCAATATTCCGCCTCATATAGAAGAACCACAAGAAAGACATTGGCGAGACTTTTTTGGTTTCAGCACCGACCATAAGGTAATTGGGATTCAATACCTAGTTACATCCTTTGTTTTCTACTGCATTGGCGGCGTGATGGCTGACTTGGTGCGGACAGAACTACGTACCCCAGAGGTAGATTTTGTCAGCCCGGAAATTTATAACAGTTTATTTACACTGCACGCCACAATCATGATTTTTCTGTGGATTGTGCCAGCAGGTGCAGGATTTGCTAACTATCTCATTCCCCTGATGATTGGGGCTAGAGATATGGCATTTCCGCGCTTGAATGCTGTAGCTTTTTGGATGATTCCCCCTGCGGGTGTGTTGCTGATCGCTAGTTTAGCCCTGGGTGATGCGCCTGATGCTGGATGGACTTCCTACCCTCCTTTGAGCTTGGTAACAGGCCAAGTGGGTGAGGCTATCTGGATTATGAGTGTGCTGCTATTGGGTACATCCTCGATTTTGGGAGCCATTAACTTTATTGTTACCATCCTGAAGATGCGTGTTCCCAGTATGGGCTTTCATCAAATGCCTTTGTTTTGTTGGTCAATGTTGGCCACTTCTGCTTTAGTGTTGCTATCTACACCAGTACTAGCCGGGGCGCTGATTCTTCTGGGCTTTGACTTGTTAGCAGGAACAACATTTTTTAACCCCACTGGCGGGGGGGATCCGGTGGTTTACCAGCATATGTTCTGGTTTTATTCTCACCCGGCGGTTTATATCATGATTTTGCCTTTCTTTGGGGCAATTTCGGAAATTTTGCCGGTTCATGCCCGCAAGCCAATTTTTGGCTATAAGGCGATCGCCTATTCTTCTCTGGCTATCAGTTTCTTAGGGCTAATCGTCTGGGCGCATCATATGTTTACAAGTGGTGTCCCCGGTTGGTTACGAATGTTTTTTATGATCACCACCATGATCATTGCTGTACCCACTGGGATTAAGATCTTTGGTTGGTTAGCAACTATTTGGGGTGGCAAAATTAGCCTCAATAGTCCCATGATTTTTGCCATGGGCTTTTTAGGAACCTTCGTGATTGGCGGGGTTAGTGGTGTAATGTTAGCCGCAGTCCCCTTTGATATTCACGTTCATGATACTTATTTTGTAGTGGCACATTTGCACTACGTTCTGTTTGGTGGTAGTGTCTTAGGAATTTTTGCCGCTATTTATCACTGGTTCCCAAAAATGACGGGACGGATGATGAACGAATTTTGGGGTAAAGTTCATGCTGTTTTAACCATTGTCGGTCTGAATATGACCTTCTTACCCATGCACAAACTGGGTCTGATGGGGATGAACCGCCGTATTGCCCAATATGACCCAAAATTCACCTCCTTGAATGAAATCTGCACCTACGGGTCTTATATTCTGGCGATTTCAACATTACCCTTTATCATCAATGCCATTTGGAGTTGGTGGTATGGACAAAAAGCTGGTGATAATCCTTGGCGGGGACTGACCTTAGAATGGACCACCACCTCACCACCAGCCATTGAGAATTTCGAGAAACTCCCGGTCTTAGCTACAGGCCCCTATGATTATGGCGTAGGTAAGAAAGAAGTGGATATTCAGCAGGTGTTGAGCCTCGAACCTGATGAACCATATCCCACCATTGAGTCTGGCGTTTAACAGTAGCGAGTAGGGGTTAGCCAATAGCTAGTTATTTGCTAACAATAGATTATATATGCTCATAACTGCTAATATAGTAGTATGGCTTATGTACCACTACGAGAAGCAGTCAAACAACTGGGACTGCACCCAAACACTTTAAGGAAGTACGCAGACAATGGCAAGATTGAAAGCATCAAAAACGAAGCAGGACAAAGACTTTTTCACGTTGAATCCTACCTCCGTGGTGCAGCTAGAACTTCCATTGTCTGCTACTGCCGAGTTA